>JAYVSA010000394.1:0-4427 GCA_043775765.1 Breznakibacter sp.
CAATTGGAATTATAGGTTGTGCAGGTGCTCCTACAGCGCTTTTTGCAAGTGCAAAATTAGCTCCTCATTTAATTGCCATAGTTTCTGTATCGGCGTATTTATATCTGGCATTTGCCCCAGTTATACAACCCATGGTTATGAAATTAGTAACAACCTCTTCTGAGCGTGTTATTAAAATGAAATCACCTAGAGCTGTTTCAAAACTCGAAAAGATTTTATTTCCTCTTGTAGGACTTCTTTTTACGGCATTTATTGTGCCTGAGGCTTTGCCCCTTCTTGGGATGTTGTTTTTTGGTAACTTATTGAAAGAGAGTACTGTAACAGCCAAGTTGTCTGACACAGCCAAAGGACCTGTAATTGATGTGGTGATGATTTTAATTGGATTAACCTTAGGTGCATCATTAAGTGCTCTTGACGTGTTTACTATGAAATCGTTACAGATCTTTGTTTTAGGTTTGTTGTCTTTTGTAGTTGCAACAATTTTTGGCGTTTTGATTATTAAAGTCTTTAACGTTTTCTTAAAACAAGAAAATAAGATTAATCCATTAATTGGTAATTCAGGCTTGGCATCAATGCCTGAAAGTGCAAGGGTTTCTCAAAAAGTTGGTTTAGAGTATGATGAAACAAATCATCTTCTCATGCACGCTATGGGACCCAATGTTGCAGGGGTTATAGGTTCAGCAATAGCTGCTGGTATTATGTTGAGTTTCTTGATGTAATAAAGTATATATTGAACGATGAAAGAGAGCCGAAAGCTCTCTTTCTTTTTATAAATACAGAACAAAAAAAGAGAGGCTCAAACCCTCTCTTTTTTTGTTCTATATTATCTGATTTACTATAAATCTTCGTATTTTATTTTGCTCAACTTCTCATAGGCGTTATCGACTAACTCAATATCTCCAGCCTCTTCAATTTCTTCAATAAGTTGATGACAAACTTGATTGTTTTGTTGAAACTGACTAATAACGTCAATAGCCGATTTTAACCCCTCCGCGAATTTTTCAAAATCCTCCTTGTATAAGAAAATCTTGTGCTTTTCAAAGTGAAAAGTTCCATCTTCATTTACCCGCTTTTTACTCTCTGTAACAGTTAGAAAATAGTCATTTCCTTTAGTTGCTTTAACATCAAAGAAATAGGTTCTTTTGCCTGCTCTCACTGCCTTTGAGTAAATCTCTTCTTTCTCTAATCTATCTAAATCATCATTCCTGTAGTGGTCAATCATAATAATCGGTTTATTGAGATATTTAATAAATCAAAAGTGCCATTTTTTTTTGGATTAAACAGCGTTGACCCGAAAAAAAATGTGTGTTTTGGTAAATTCTTTAAAAAACCTTAAAGTATCAACTTTACCTTGTCAACACGTGAAAAATAATTAACTTTGTGCCTTAATTATTAAATGTTCTTTATAATGTTGAGTAGAAGATTATTAAGGGTTAAGGTGATACAATGTTTGTACGCTTCACTTCAAAAGGGAGAAACCTCCTTAACAATAGCGGAACAAGAGTTGTTACATAGCCTTTCCAAATCTTACGAGTTATACTATATTACTCTTTCGATTTTAGTTGAACTAAGAAATTTTAGTGTAAACAGAAACGAAATACTCAAAAATAAGCACCTTGCAACAGCCGAGGAGAAGAATCCTAATACACGATTTGTTGAGAATAAAGCGCTAAAAGACCTAGAGGTTGCTATTGGTAAAGTTAAACTCTCTTATAAATTTGGTGATATTTTTGAAAACCATCCAGAAGTTATCAGTAACCTCTATAAACTTGTTGTTTCATCGGCAGTTTATAATGAGTATGTAGCGCTTCCTGTGAGTGATTACGATACGGATAAAAAGTTTTTAGTAAAACTTATTGATAAAGTAATAGCGCAAGATTTACAGATTTATAGTTTCTTTGAAGATGTGTCTGTTTATTGGAATGATGAGTCGGAATTTATGTTTTCAATGGCTATGAAAACCATTAAAGGATTCACTGAAGAGTTGGGTTCTAGAAACGTGGTTATAGAAGAGTTTAAAGATTTGGACGATAAGGAGTTTGTTCAAAAGCTATTTAGAAAGGCTTTTGTCTCACATTCAGAATATCGCAAGCTAATAGCTTCTTTTGCTAAAAATTGGGAAGTAGAAAGGGTTTCAATTTTAGATATTATCATTATGCAGGCGGCAATTAACGAAGTTGTTGAAATTGCACAGGTTCCTGTTAATGTTACTCTTAATGAGTATATTGAGATAGCAAAATTCTATTCGTCAGAGAAGAGTGGAGTTTTTATTAATGGTATCCTCGATAAAATTTTCTCTCATCTAGAAGAAGAGAAGAAAATTGTAAAACAAGGTCGTGGCCTTGTGTCAAAATAGTTTTTGAAGAAAATGTATTTAATAGAGCATATTTAACCAATTAATTTTAATAATATGAATTTTCTTTCAGTTTTACTTCAAGCAGCAGCTCCAGCAGGTCCTAACATGTTGATGCAGTTATTGCCATTTGCCCTTATTATTGTAGTATTCTACTTCTTTATGATTCGCCCACAAATGAAGCGTCAAAAAGAGTTGAAGAATTTTAGAGAGTCTTTACAAAAAGGACAAAAAATTGTTACAACAGGTGGTATTTATGGTAAAATATCAGACATTCATGAGACTACATTAACTATTGAAATTGCTGAAAATGTTAAAGTTAAAATTGACAAAGCAGCTGTTATTACCGATTATTCGGATGTAGATAAAAAATAAATTTAAAGAGCCTCAAAAGGCTCTTTTTGCTTTTTAAACTCTTTTGCAGTATTATTACGCTGAAATTTGATTTATCATCAATAATGCAGTCTCATGAGTAGGATGAATGGTTTTATAAAGAAAATATTCCCCTCAAAATCATTTAAAGAGAAAGGTAAGAGTATCAATAAGAATATTCTTACCTTTTGTGTATTTTTAATACTTTCCGCCTCCTTGTGGTTTGTAAATTCATTTAGAAAAACCTACATCTCAGAAGTAAGCTATCCTGTTTTTTTTATTAATCCGCCGAATGGATTGGTTGTAAATGGAGGGAGTCTGCAAAATCTGTCTGTAACGATAAAAGCGGATGGTTTTATTTTGGCAGGATACAATTTTTCGCGTAATTTTCAACCGTTAGAGATTGATTTATCAACCTATAAAAGCCATTTTCGTAGAACTGAAAAAGGTCTTTTTATACTTTCCAACTCTTTAACGCGACGATTAGGTGAAGTGATGTCTAAAAATGTTCAAATCGTTTCTATTGGGCCAGACACTTTATTCGTTGATTTTTCTATTTGTGGAAGCAAGAAAGTTGCCGTAGAACTTCAAAAAACGTTCTCTTTTGAAAAGCAGTACAATCAATCGGCATCGACCATTATAACACCTGATTCGGTTATTATTTCGGGCTCTCAAATGGCTTTAGATGCTGTTACGTGCGTATACACCGAGATGCAAACGGTTGCTAATATTAAGGACTCTCTTTTTTTAACGTGCAAACTGAAAACAGATTCACGACTTACATTAAATCAGGACGTTTGCACTGTGGTTGTACCGGTAGAACCCTTTACAGAATCGAAAATTAAGATACCTGTTATTGCAAAGAATTTATCAGAAACGCTTAATGCAAAGTTTTTTCCATCGGAGATAACTCTCTCATACAATGTTGCCATTAGCAAGTTGAAGTCAATTATTCCAAATCAGTTTAGTGCAGAAACCGATTTTTCACTTATATCATCAACCTTTCAGCCCGACAAGATGAAAGTGAAAATTGTAAAACAACCAGATTTTGTGAATAACGTGAGCTATTCGCCATTATTAGTTGACTATATTCTTGAAACGAAAAAATAGTTCCATGGCTATAAATGTGTTGCTTACTGGTGGCATTGGATCTGGAAAAAGTAGTTGTGCCAAAGTGTTTGAACTGCTTGGGGTGCCTGTTTTTTATGATGACGCGGTTGGCCGAGAGGTTACTCATTCTGATTTGAAGGTTGTAGAGCAAATAAAAAAGTTATTTGGAGATGACGCTTATCGGGAAGGTATTTTGCAAAGAGAGCGAATTTCAAGTTTAGTTTTTTCTAATCGTCTATTGTTAAAAGAGCTCTCAGATATTATTCACCCAGCCGTTAAAAAAGCTTATTCTCAATGGATGCTTGATAATACAGGCCATGCTTATACTATTCGAGAATCGGCATTGGCAATTAATGAAAATAATTTATTCCATTCGGTTATTTCTGTTTCGGCGCCACTTGAATTACGCCTAAAACGTGTTGTTTTGCGTGATCGTGTTACTACGAACCAAGTGCTTGAACGGATTAACAATCAAATTTCGCAGGAAGAGCGCAATAAATCAGCAAATTTTATAGTTTTGTGCAATGATGATGATTTAGTCATTCCACAAATATTGGCTATTCATAATACCCTTTTAAAGATTTAATATGGG
>JAYVSA010000395.1:0-2321 GCA_043775765.1 Breznakibacter sp.
GGGCCGGTGATGAACATGTGGCTGGTCTTCTTCACCATGAAGATGAAGTCGGTGAGGGCAGGGGAGTAAACCGAACCACCAGCGCAAGGGCCCATGATAACAGATAGCTGCGGAATAACACCCGATGCTTTGACGTTGAGGTTGAAGATATCTCCATACCCCGCCAAACTCTGAACTCCTTCTTGTATACGCGCGCCACCCGAGTCGTTGAGACCAATAAGCGGTGCGCCCATTTTAAGGGCTAGCTTGGTTACTTTAATGATTTTATCGGCATTGGTGCGACTGAGCGATCCGCCAAAAACGGTGAAGTCATAGGCAAAAACATAGACCAAACGGCCATCTACCTTTCCGTAGCCTGTAACCATGCCATCGCCAGGAATGATGGTCTCTTCCATACCGAAATTGGTGCAACGATGACCAACAAGCTTGTCGAGTTCCTGAAATGTATCTGCATCGAGGAAGGTGTTGATGCGCTCGCGAGCGGTAAGTTTTCCCTCTTGATGTTGTTTTTCAATACGATCGAGGCCACCGCCGTTTTCGGCTTGCTCCGATTTGTTGGCAAATAATTTATATTTATCGTTTAATGTTTGCATACTGTTGTTTTTAGTTAATTAGTCTGTAGTGTGTTGAACTCCAGACTCTATTTCTCATTTTTCCTCATCCTTCTTCAACTCCACCATGTGCTGATGCGCTTCAATGGTATCTCCCTCTTTAACTTTTACGGCTACCACCACGCCATCGAAAGGTGCTTTGTACTCGCTCTCCATTTTCATGGCGGCCACAACCACTACGGTTTGTCCTTTTTCAACGGTATCGCCTTTTTTAACAAGCACTTTTACAATTTTGCCCGGCATAGGAGTGCTAATGGTGTTGGCTTCGTTGTTGAGACCCGAACGCGAACTGTTACGGTAACGCGCCAAGGCATCAATAACCTCCACCTCGCAACGGCTTTGAAGGGTGTTAACGATGTATTTGTTTGAGGCGTTTCCTTCAATCATCTCCATGTTAATGGATTGTCCGTTATTGATGATGGAATAAACCCCTTGCTCTACTTTATAAACATCTAAATGATACTCTTTACCGTCTATTTTGACGTGGTAAATGCTATCTGTTTGAGAGATGAGTTCGATGGTGGCGTTTCTGTTGCCTATTTTTATCTCTGTTTTTTGCATACAATCTGCTCTCTTAATGGTGTAGAATTAATATCGTGATACGCCCTTGTTGCGTCCATAGCTTTTCCATCCCGACGATGCACCACTACTATTTGAGGCTGTTTCGGTACCGATTTTAGATTTAGATACATAGTCGAGATAGGCCACAAACATGGCAATATCTTCGGTTTCGGTATCGGCTTTAGGCTGCTCCATTAAAAACGCTTCGTTCTTTTCGATAAAATGGGTGTCGTAGGTTCCGTTACGGAAATCGGGACAATCCATGATGCGTTCGAGGTATGGGATAGATGTTTTAACACCGGTTATTTTGTATTCGTAAAGTGCTCGTTTGATGCGGTCGATAGCCTCTTCTCTGTTTTGGCCCCACGAGATGAGCTTCGAGATCATAGGGTCGTAATGAATAGGAATTTCGTAGCCTTCATATACATATCCATCGGTACGAATGCCCAGTCCAAGCGGTTCGGTAATGTGTTTAATAACCCCAGGCGAAGGCATAAAGTTGTTGTACGGATCTTCGGCATAAATACGGCACTCCACGGCATGTCCGCTTTGGCGAATATTATCTTGTGTAAATGGCATTGGTTCGCCATTGGCAATAAGAATTTGCGCTTTTACTAAGTCGATGCCCGTGACACGCTCGGTAATAGGGTGTTCTACTTGCAGGCGGGTATTCATCTCCAAGAAGTAGAAGTTGAGATTGTTATCGACCAAAAACTCGATGGTTCCAGCACCTACGTAGTTTACCGACTTGGCGGCCATAACGGCTTGCTCGCCCATTTTCTTACGCAACTCGGTGGTCATAATAGGCGAAGGTGTCTCTTCAACTACTTTTTGGTGACGACGTTGAACGGAGCACTCTCTTTCGAAAAGATGGATGACGTTGCCATGAGTATCGCCCAACACCTGAAACTCAATGTGATGGGGTCCTTCGATGTATTTTTCGATGTAGACAATGTCGTTACCAAACGATGCTTTGGCTTCGGAGCGCGCCATGTTGTACGATGAAAGCAGTTCGGACTCCTTTTTTACCAGTCGCATTCCTTTACCACCGCCGCCAGCAGTCGCTTTTATCATGAGCGGATAACCGATGGAGTTGGCAACTTCTAACAGTTTTTGCGGATCGTCGATGGTGTCTTTAGTGCCCGGAAC
>JAYVSA010000396.1:0-4390 GCA_043775765.1 Breznakibacter sp.
GAAAAGAGTGCTTCCGGTTTTAGTAGGTGCGTTCTTGGGGTATCTTTATTATCAGTTTGTGGGCTGTACAACGGGTTCGTGTGGTATCACGTCCAACCCGTGGGGTAGTATGGCATTTGGTGGATTTTTTGGCTATTTTTTGGCTAATTCGCCCTGTAGAAATTGTTAGTAGGTTCATTTTTAGTTGATATTTCATGAGCATTGTAGAGATTAATAAGAGATATTCGGTTTTGGCACAAGATAGCTGCTGCTTGTCGTGCGGAGGTGCTATAAATTACTCGAAAACCAAGGCTGGCGAAACCTGCATGGATTTGGGCAGTGGGCGGGGTACAGATGTGCTTAGAATGGCCGAGGAGGTGGGTGAAATGGGTATGGTTTACGGCATTGATATTTCGGACGGCATGATTGAAAAAGCTCGTCAGAATGCAGCTAAATTTGATGTAAAAAACGTGAGTTTCATAAAATGTGAATTGTCGGAAATACCGCTTCCAAGTGGTATTGTCGATTTGATTATATCTAACTGCACCATCAATCATGCTTCTGATAAATTGGCCGTATGGCAAGAGATTTTTAGGTTGCTTAAAGAGGGTGGACGCTTTGTAATATCGGATATTTATTCAACGGCTCCCATAGCCGAGGAGTATAGAACAAATGCTGAGGCTATTGCCGAGTGTTGGGCGGGTTCAGTAACCAGAGAGGAGTATTTGGATACGCTTACAAAGGCTGGTTTTAAGTCGGTTTCTATTTTAGAGGAGAGTACTCCATACCTAAAAGGTTCGGCAGAGGTTTGTAGTTGGACTATTGCTTCTACCAAACCCGTTAAACCTGTGAAGGGAAGTAGTTGTTGCAGATAAGCTTATATGCTTGTTTTACAATAGAATAAGTTGTAATTTTTGTTTCACTTCAATATATTTTGTCATGAAAAGTTTGATTAAAAAGAGTGAAAACGGAGCTTCTGCAAAAGTGGCTCAATGTTGCGCTAAAATTTCAAAAACAGTGGCTGGTTGTCACGATTGATTTTTGGTACACAGAAAGGGGGTTGTAATTCTGTTGCAACTCCCTAATTTTTAAAGTATTGCATCTATTATAAAAGCCAGATATGAATTTCTCTAAACATAACATCATCTCAAAGATTAAAGATTCTGATAACTATTTTATTGTCAATCCGTTGGTTGGTGAGGCCGATATTATGTCGGAAAGTCAACATTCTAAATTAATGGCTCTTGTGAATGGACAATCTATTGATGATGAGGCTTTTGTAAGCGAATTGGTGGCAAAAAAATATAGTATTGAGAAGAGTGAAGAGGATAAGTTGTTCAAAAAGAAATACTTAACCTTTCTTGATGAGCGCGAGACGGATGAAGTGCAGATTTTTTTTGTTCCCAACTACGTTTGTAATTTTGCGTGTACCTACTGTTATCAGGATGAATACGCGAACCCCAACAAAATGGCTACAAAGGAGATTGTTGACGCTTTTTTTAGCTACATCGCTACCGCATTTTTGGGTAGACGAAAATATATTACCGTTTTTGGTGGTGAACCGCTTATGGGAGGCGAGAATCAACGAGCCCTACTAACCCATTTGATACAGAAGAGCAATGACGCTCAAATTGATTTGTGCTTTGTAACCAATGGATACACGTTAACCACTTATTTACCACTACTCAAAACGGCACGGATACGAGAGATTCAAATTACGTTAGATGGTACGGCATCAGTTCACGATAAACGTCGATTTTTAAAAGGTGGAGGTGAGACTTTTAATCAAATTTCGGAAGGTATTGATGGCTGTTTGAATGAAGAAATCAGTGTGAATTTGAGAATGGTTATTGACAAAGAGAATATAGCAGAATTGCCTAAGTTGGCGCAATATGCCATCGATAGGGGTTGGACGCAATCGAGGTTTTTTAAAACACAGATTGGACGTAATTACGAGTTACACCACTGCCAAAGTGAGCGAAATCGTCTTTTTGATCGCCTCTCGCTTTATCAAACCATGTATGAACTGATAAAAGAGCAACCTCATATTGTTGAATTTTACAAACCAGCTTACTCTATTTCCAAGTTTTTATGGGAGAATGGCGATATGCCTCAACCTCTGTTCGATTCGTGTCCGGCGTGTAAAACGGAGTGGGCTTTTGATTACAGCGGACAAATATTTCCATGTACCGCTACGGTGGGCAAAGATAATGAGGCTCTTGGTACATTTTATCCAGAGGTGAAACTTCATAAAGAGTTGTCGGATAGTTGGGAGGAGCGCGATGTTACAACGATAGACCAGTGCAAATTGTGTAATGTACAGTTGGCCTGTGGTGGAGGCTGTGGCTCGGTTGCAAAGAACAGTAATGGTAAAATCTGTTCTACCGATTGTAGGCCTGTAACAGGTTTGCTGGAGTTGGGATTTGGGTATTATTTTAAGGAGTAATTTTAAAAATAGATCAGATGAAAGAGATTAGCACCGATCAGTTTGAGGCAGAAGTATTACAGGGCGGAAAAGTTGTAGTTGACTTCTATTCAACCGAATGCCCTCCATGTGAGGCACTTGCGCCTAAATTTGAGTCGCTGGCCGAACTGTATGGCAACGATATTAAGTTTGTAAAAATGTATCGTCAGGGGAATCGAGAACTATCAGATAGGCTCCAAGTTAAATCATCGCCCACATTGCTCTATTTCAATAATGGTAAAGAGTTGGATGAGAGGCAGTCGGGTGGTGTAAAACGGAGTGAGATAATGGCATCGCTCAATAAACTCATTACACCAGAAAGAGCCAAGGAGATAAAATTGCAGATGAAGCCTTTCGTTTCAGAATACGATGTGATAATTCTTGGTGGTGGCCCAGGTGGTTTGGCGGCGGGTATTTATCTCGGACAAGCGAAGATAAACACCGTGCTCATTGACCCAAGTTTGCCTGGTGGACAAGTTGCCACAACCCATGAAGTAAGTAATTACCCCGGTTTTGTGAAGGCGCAGAACGGTTATATGTTGTCGCATTATATGACCGAACAAACCAAAGAGACGGGCGTTATTTTTAAGGTAGCGGTTGATATTACCAGCATTGATTTAGAGAAAAAAGAGGTGGTGATAGATGAAATAGAAACCATTCGTGCAAATAAAATTATTGTCTCAACCGGAAGTTCTCCAAATTTGATTGGAGTGCCTGGCGAAAAGGAACTCAAGGGGAAAGGGATATCATATTGCGCCACGTGCGATGCTAAATATTTTGGCGATAAAGAGGTCGTTGTGATAGGTGGAGGCAATTCAGCTGTTGAAGAAGCCGATTTTATAGCTAAATTTGCATCCAAGATTACGATGGTGCATCAGTTTGATGCTTTTACTGCTAACAAAAATGCCATTCTGAAGCTGGAATCAAATTCGAAGATAGCCTCCCTTTTGTCGCATGAGCCACGATTGTTTAAAATGGTAGATGGCAAAATGGTGGTTGAGGTAGAAGAGTTGAAAACCAAGCAGATAAAGCAACTTGTGGCCGATGGCGTTTTTATTTTTATAGGCATGAAACCCAATACCGCAGGGCTAAGCAATAAACTTGAGTTAGACCAATGGGGTTACATTAAAACCGATGAAGATAAACGAACCAACCTCGATGGTATTTATGCCGTGGGCGATGTGTCGAGCAAAAAGTACCGCCAAATAACCACTGCTGTGGCCGATGGTACCATTGCATCTATCGCAATATCTAAAGAACTGAGTTAAATAAAAGATAGAAAAATGAGTTATTATTTTGCAAAAACAATTCTTGCGTCGTCGTTTGATGAGGCCATAGCCAAAACCAAAGAGGCTGCCAAGTTGCAAGGGTTTGGTATTGTTTCTGAGCTAGACATGCAAAACACGTTTAAAGAGAAGCTGAAAAAAGATTTTAAGCGCTATACCATTATTGGGGCGTGTAATCCGCAATATGCGTATAAGGCAATTGGTGTAGAGAACAATATTGGTCTCTTTTTGCCATGTAATTTTTTGGTTGAAGAGGTGCGTGTTGGTGAGTATACCGTTTCGGCCATTGATCCGGTAGAGATGATGTTGGCCGTTGAAAACCAAGATCTGATACTTCCAGCTTATGAAATTCGTGAGAAGTTGCAAATGGCCATTGAGTCGTTGTAAATTTAAATAAGACACAAACAGAGAAGAGGCGCTTCATTACGAACTGCACCCCAAATGTTAGTGTCTAACATTTGGGGTGCAGTTCAAACACGGATAGCCTTTACTAAACCTAATATCTTATAAATCTATTCTTTACAAAACGCTTAATAACACTGCCTTTGCAGGTTTGGATAGCAATAAAATAGATGCCACAATTAAACGTGCTCACATCAATAGTTAAGGTGTTTAGGCTAGGCTCAATATCTTGACTAAACAAAGTTCTTCCCGAAACATC
>JAYVSA010000397.1:0-2179 GCA_043775765.1 Breznakibacter sp.
CTGGCAAATGCCGTTCAATCAATTGATGGAATGGGGAAAATTGCAATAACAACGACCCTAGAAGAGCGCGAGTTAAAAATTTACATTTTAGACACGGGCTGCGGTATTGACAAGAAGAATTTAGACAAGATATTTGATCCATTCTTTACCACCAAAGATCCAGGAAAGGGTACAGGCCTAGGTTTATCTATTACCTTAAAAATCATTCAGGATCACAATGGCAGCATCGAATACAAGTCGGAATTGGGTAAGGGAACCGAAGTTCTCATTAAATTGCCAACCAACAACTTATAGACCATCATTCACCAAGTGAGTTACTATTGCACCATTTCTCACACCGATTTCTACTCTTCAAAGGCAAAAATCTTGTTCCAATCATCTTTCATGTTCACAACCGTCCACCCTTTGGCTTTAGCCTCGTCGAGTCCTTTGTTGAGTTTACCAATGGCCGATTGACGGTCGTACGCCCACTCTCGTATCGAATCGGTATGGTGGATATATACCGCTAAGTGAGCACCTTTTCCAGTGGCTGTCCATTGAAGCATCTCAAGGTCGCCGTCGGAATTCCCAAAGGCTATAATTGGGCGTCGGCCTATAACTTGTTGTATAGCAACAACTTTTCCTCCATTCCAACACTCTCTATCGGTTTGAGGAAGAAGCATGATGGCTGCAGAATCGTTACTTATAACGAATTGCTCTTTTAGGTTACTTCCAATAACTTGCTCTGGAGGAATGCCATAAGCGAGTTCGGTCCAAGTGCGCATAAACTCATCGTTACCGCCCGAAACGATGAAAGTTTTGAACCCATTATTTCGCAGGTAAGTTAGTAGTTCGAGCATAGGTTTATAGGTCATCTGGGTAAGGAGTTTGCCCGTGCGGGGATGGCGTGCGCTGGCAATCCAGGCAGTGGCTATTTCTTCGAACTCATTGGTTGAGATATTCGCATGTATGGCCATTTTCATCTGGTCGTAGGCGTTGGCAGAACTCGCGAGTGCGGTAGTTACATCGTCTTTGAGAATGGAGGTAAATGGCTCTTTGATTTTCCACTCTGGATGTTGCGAGGCTTGCATCTTTATTTGATTATAGAGGAACATTGCTTCGAAATAGTTTGGTTGTTCGGCCCAGAGCGTTCCATCATTGTCGAACACAGCAATGCGTTGGGCAGGTGGTACGAAGTTTGGAGAGCTGGTGGAAGTAACTTGGTTGACAAAGTTTTGAATAGCTTGTTTGGTTGAGCCACTATTCCATGACGGAAGTGGGTTAGTAGATTGCAGATTTGATGCTGGTTGGCAACCTGAGAAAGTAATAACAAGGAAGACGAGAAAGAAGAATTGATTTTTCATATAGTATTGATGAGATGAAAATTGATTTTCAAAGATAGTTTAAAAACTCAAATCTCTCCTAATCGTCTACGACGGCGAGATTAAGCGTTGGACGATAAAGTGTATTTGGGTGAGGGATTGGAGCGGATAGCCCACAGGCAGTGGGATTGCGCTAGCATACCACTGGCGAGGACTATGAGCGTAAAGCCCGACAACAGGGGTGAAAGAAAAAGTGGATTCGAGCCCAGTGCCAGTAGCCAAAAGGATATTGAAACGCCCCTGTTGACACCCCCCAAAGAGGTAGTTCATAGGTTATGTGAAAATGGTTTGGAGTGTTGGATATTTGAAATGAAAGCCTGTATTTTCTATTTTTTTGCAGCTTACGTGAGTGCCATTTAATAATATGGCGGACATTTCGCCAAGTGCTAAACGTAGGAATATGGGTGGTATGGGTATAATGAGTGGTTTGATGGTGCGTGGCTGGGCAATGGCGGTGAGCACGTGACGGTAGGTGTTGATTTGTGGGGCGGTGGCGTTGAAGGTGCCCATGAGGGTGGGTGATTGAAGCAGGTGAAGGTAGATTTGACATAGGTCGTGGAGGTGAATCCAGGGAAATGGTTGCTGACCCGAACCCAGACGCATGAGGCTATTGAGTTTGAGGGTGCTGAGTATTTGTTTGAGTGCGCCGTTGGTGGGGCTGAGTACGATGCCTGTGCGCACAATGCAGGTGCGGATGTGTAGCTGATTAATGGCATTGGCTTCGTTTTCCCATTTGAGGCAGACTTGTGCTAGAAAATCGGTGCCACTGGGGTCTATTTCTGTTGCGGCGGTGGCGCCATTTTGTGTGCCGTAATAGC
>JAYVSA010000398.1:0-5673 GCA_043775765.1 Breznakibacter sp.
CCTACGGAGGCAGATGTTAAATTCCTGAGTCAGGAGTGGGCAAAACGGGCGGCAGCCATTCCTCAACACGTTTTTAAAGTGATTGATGCTGTGCCAAAAGACGCCCATCCAATGATTCAGTTCAACTTGGCTATTTTGGCCATGTCAACTCAGTCGCACTTTCGTAAAGCCTATCTTGAAGGCTTAGATAAGAAGGATTATTGGGATCCGATGTACGAAGGGGTAATGGATTTAATTTCTCGTTTGCCTATTATCGCGGCTTATATTTATCGTCGTGTGTTCCATGATGATGATCATATTCCGATGGATCCAACATTGGATTGGGCAGCCAACTTAGCTCACATGATGGGTTATGATAAAGAGGATGTACGAGATTTGATGCGTTTGTATATGGTTATTCATGCCGATCATGAAGGTGGGAATGTTTCTGCACATGCAACACACTTAGTAGGATCTGCCCTTTCAAATCCATATTATAGCTTCTCCTCGGGGATGAATGGATTGGCTGGACCGTTGCATGGTATGGCGAACCAAGAGGTAATGCACTGGATTTTTAAGTTGCAAAACGAGATTGGAACTAAAACACCTACTAAAGAGCAAATAAGAGAGTATGCGAATAAAACAATAGCTGCTGGACAGGTGATTCCAGGTTACGGACATGCGGTTTTGCGCAAGACAGATCCTCGTTTTTCAGTTCAATTAGATTTTGCCAATAAGAATATTCCAGATGCAGAATTAATTCAATTGGTACGTAACGTGTATGAAGTAATACCTGAAATACTTGGTTCTTTGGGTAAAGTGAAGAATCCTTGGCCAAATGTGGATGCGATTTCGGGCTCACTATTGACCTCTTATGGCATTACGGAGTTTCCTGCTTATACCATGTTGTTTGGTGTATCTCGAAGTTTGGGAGTGCTTTCTCAGTTGATTTGGGATAGGATTTATGGTTTATCTATTGAACGACCAAATTCACAGACCTTAGAGTGGTTTATGGAGAAAGTAAATTACAAAAAAGAGGAGTAGTTCTTTATTCGCAAAATATAAAAGAGAGATTGTTTCATTGAAGCAGTCTCTTTTTTAGTTTAATGTGAGTTAGATGCAAGCTCATCCCAGCGGAATGGTATGTAAGCATCGTTGACATCGCCTACGCCATCGTTGACATTGCCTCCGTCATCGTTGACTTTGCCACCGTCATCGTTGACATCGCCACCGTCATCGTTGACATTGCCTCTGTCATCGTTGACTTTGCCATTGTCATCGTTGACTGAAAAGTTTTCTTAATTTCTACACTCTTTCTTCTTGCGTTTGTCGGATAAAGCAAATCCTACGACTATTTCGTGCGAGCCGCTGCTAATGGTATTTATTTGTGTGGTTGAATAGTCGTAAGAATAAGCCACCGTAATAGTATTGAAGATATTTATGCCAGCCATTGCGGCAACACCATAACGTGATCGGTAGGAGTGGCCTATCCAAATAAAATCTTGGTAGCTAACCTTTCCATTAAAGTCGAGTTGCACAGGCATTGGACTAACACTTTTGAGCATTATGGATGGTATAAAATCGAATTCTGAATTGAGTTTTAGCTTATATCCGGCTGTTGCGAAATAACGAGGGGCAAAATTGGATTTGCTTGAGGCAACGTAGTTATTAGAGAAATCTATATTTTGAGGCACAAGCTGTAAAAGAGATATTCCACCAAAGAACTTTTTTTGAGTAAAGCCACACGCCAGCATCGACATCCATATTATATTTTTGCATTTGGCTGGTATAGAATATCGCTGGATCGGCAGGTGCTGTGGAGCCGAAAAATAGCTTGTCAATGTCTAATGATGTTTTGTTGACGCCAGCCCCAACGCCTAAAGACATTGTTAACTTGGGGGTGAGCCCTAGGTGGTAGGCGTAGACACCTTTCACGGACAGGTTACTGAAGGGTCCATACTGATCGTTTATGATTTGCAACCCGATGCCATGGTGTGCTTTGGAGCGTGAATATTGGTCTTTTAACCGTTTGTTTTTGTTGTCTTCATTTGCAGTACCATAAAGGGTTGTGGCATTCGATTTTAAATCGGATTTGCCCAGAGGCGAACTAATTGTTAGGTAAGATGTTGCAGGTGCATCTTTAATGCCTACCCACTGTTGGCGGTAGCTCAGCTTGACATCGTGATAATTCTCGATGCCCGCGCAAGCTGGGTTTATTATAAATGGGTTTATTACATATTGAGTGTACTGAGGTTTCAATTGGGCTACAATTGGAAAGCCAATAATGATAAGAAGTGCTGATATGTAATATTTCATTCGTAATATATTAATGTAATACGGTATCTGTTTTAAGCGACTATCGGATTACCGATATTGAACCATTTAATGTTTTTCCCTCTTTTTGCAGCTTTATTATCCAATAGTAAGTTCCAATAGGTACTGGTAAACCATTGAAGGTGCCATCCCAATTGGATCCGTAACCTGTTGATTCAAAAATGAATTGGCCAAATCGGTTGAAGATACTTACTTGAGTATTTGGATATTGGTCGATGTTTTCGATGGCCCAAGTGTCATTTATGCCATCGTTATTGGGAGAAAAGGCATTGGGCACAAGAATTCCTTCTAAAACACGAACATCAACCTCGGCGGTGCTAGCGCAACCCGTAGGTGAGGTTACTTTTAGGGTGTATTTTTGGTTCAAAGTTGGATATTCTACCGATGATATTGTTGGTTCCAGAATCGTGCTGTTGCTTAATCCGTAGGCAGGTGTCCAGTTGTATTGAAAATCTGTTCCATTAACCAATGCCTTAATTTGAGCCACTTCACCAGGGTATATTTTCATATTTTGCTGCGCTATTTCAACTTCCGGTAATTCATTTGTAATAACCGTTATTTCAGAAGCCGTGCTTAGGCAACCATTTTGTGTTTGGGTTACATAAAACGATTCTGTGCCAGCAACGGCTGTGTTTGGGACGGGAGTTATGGAGGAAGCCACTCCACCAAGGGTGGAATACCAATTGAGGTTGGTGCCGAGTGCCGAGAGTGTAGAGGCTGCATCATTTAGGCAGTAGTTGATGGGTGAATCGACCGTTGGGGCTGGAGGCGTTTCTAATAGAGTAGCAATGATTTCTGCCGAAGCGCTCACGCACCCATCCGATTTATTAACAGTTGTAAGATAAAATGAGGTAGTGACAGCAAGTGTAGGTGTATAAGTTGTGCCTACTGCTACTTTGTTTTTCAAAGTTACATCGGAATACCATTTTATGGTGTCAGATCCGGAGGCTGAAAGCAAAAATTTACCAGTACCACATCGAGAATTATCGGTAACAAGAGGTGAGGCTGGCGGTAATGGAATAGCGGGAATTGTAATAGTAAAAGCACTCAAAGAGATACATTGATTATTCATATCTTTTGACCAGATGGAGTAGGAGATTTGAGGTGTAAGTCCGCCAAACACAGGTGAGGCTTGGTAAATTATGCCATCCATTGAATAGTTGATTGTTGAACCATTTTGTCCAACCACGGGAGACGAAACCAGTACCGTTCCTTTTGGTAAAGTACAGGTAGGTGCTACGGATATAGTAGCGGTAGGTATAGCTGGTTGTAACAGCGGCATGGTAGTAGCAGCGCCTTGTGGGCTTTTGCACCCTAAAACCGTTTGAGTAACGGTGTATGTAGCCGCAGCATTAACGTGAATTGTAACAGAACTCTCGGATGTACTCCACAAGAGACTACCCGAATAAAGAGAAGCCTTTAAATCGGAGGTTCCATCGCAATTATTAACCACCGAAACGGTTGGTGCTATTGGTGTAGGATAAACTGTGATAGAATAAGATTGTGGTGTGTTGACACATCCGTTGAGGGAAGGTGTGATGGAGATATTTCCCTTTAATTGTGCTGATGTACTATTTGTGGCCATAAAGGACGGAATATCGCCAGTGCCCGATGTACCTAATCCAATAGCTGCATTGTCATTGGTCCAGGAGTAGGTTGCATTTGCAGGGTTGGATGTGAGTGCAGAAAGTAAAACCGTTTCGTTACTGCAATAGGTTGTTGACGTTGGCATGGCGATAGTTGGCAATTGAGTGACTGTAGATTTAATGGTAGCTGAACCATAAAAGCAGTCGCCGCTTATTCCCGCTATTACCGACACGTCTTTTACGCCACCCGTAAGCCATTTGACGTCAATGGTGTTCGATGTGGCGTTTGACGAAACGATGGAATAATCGACATTTATGACACCTGGTATGGTCCATGTATATTGCGATGCACCCGTTTGAGTGGTGTAGGTAGCCGTAGTGTTTTGGCAAATATTTTGAGATGGTAGCGTGGATAATGTTGGTGTTTTTGTTGTTCCAACGGTTACTACCAATGATGCTGTAGTGGCGCATTGGCCTGAGGCAGGCGTGAAATTATAGGTTGTAGGGCCACTTGTTGCTACGTTAATAGTGGCCGGAATCCATGTGCCAGTTATAGCCGGTGTATTGGTTGAAGATGGCGGAAGCGTGGGAGGAGTTGAGTTTGGGCAAATATTAGGAATTAGGTTAAATGTAGGTGTGATGGAAGCCGTGGCGGTAACTATGGCACTCTGACCAGTTATTGCACTGCTGCAACTATTAACACTTGCATCTGATACCGAAATTAAATTGTAGGTATCTGTTGCACCTAAATTGGGCGCAGTAACACTCAGTGTATTGGTTGAAATAGTGGTGTTAGCAGCAGCGCCATTGAGATTGTAGGTAAAAGTATAAGGAGCCGTTCCGTTGGAGCCGGTGAAGGTTATATTTGTAGCTGCACCCGAGCAAATTGTAGTTGTTCCAGCTATAGTTGCCGTAGGTGAAGCATTTATATTTACCGTAATTTGAGCGGGCAAACTCATGCATCCACCCGTTTGCTTTTCGGTGACCCAGTAATTTTGTATTCCTGTAGTTGTAGTGGTTGGGGAAGGAGCAGGAGTTAACGATATAGTAGCTGCCGCATCACTCCACCAATAGAGCGTGTATGAGGCGTCTTCGGGAGTTGCTGTGAGTTGTGAGGCCGTAGCGTTTTCGCATAAATTAATGGTTGTAGCCGTTGGCACAGGAGGAGGAGCAAAGCCAGTAAAAGAGATGTTGTCGAGGAAATTACCTTTGGTGGGGTCGTTATAATTGGATTCGAAACGAAAACGAACACTTGTTTGTCCGAGCGGAATAGTGTACGTGCCCGTATAGTTTTCCCACGTGTTGAATTGGGTAGATTTTGTTTTGACGATAAATTGAGAATTTGAACCATCGGTTTGCGAAGCATATAAGGAGCAATCTTGTAAATTCATAACATCGGCACCCACACTTCCCCGCGAGGCGTGGTAGAACGAATAGGTAAATTGCATGCCAGGCGTAAGACCCGTGAAATCTTGATAGATGTACGATACTTGGTCGCAGTTTAGTTCAATGTATTGATTGCCCGATTTTGGATTGAGGTATGCTCCACCACCCGTTCGGAATTCAATAAGGTGTTGATTGGATGCATCGCTCCAGTTTGTGATGCCAACGGGCATTGTTTTCCACCCTAATTGAGCTTGATTGGCATAGTATATAGGGGTTGCGTTGGTAGGGTTTCCGTTGTCCCATACTTTGGCATATTTCCAAGTAGGATCAAATGTTAGGCTTGTTGGGTATTCAAAATCGGCGTTTATGGTGTTGAGCGTACATTGTG
>JAYVSA010000399.1:0-3009 GCA_043775765.1 Breznakibacter sp.
AGGTTAGCAACATGGTAAGTCCTATTAGTGCCATTGCATTTGTACGCAAGAAACTTGTTGAATTACAGCAGGCTATGGGTAGAAATAGTAATATTGTAATGGATGGACGCGATATTGGAACGGTTGTTTTTCCTGACGCCGAATTAAAAATTTTCATGACCTGCGACCCTCAAATACGGGCACAACGCCGGTATGATGAAATGATGAAAAAGGGCGAATTGGTTTCGTTCGATGATATTTTCGAGAATGTAAAGAAGCGTGATTTTATTGATGAGAATCGCGAAGAGAGTCCGCTACGCAGGGCACAAGATGCTGAACTTCTCGACAATGGCTTCATGAGCAAAGAAGAGCAGTTAAATTGGATTCTAGCAAAGATTAAATGACCAATCGAGTTGTTGAGATAGATAGCAAA
Organism: Breznakibacter sp.; assembly: GCA_043775765.1. Lineage (GTDB taxonomy): Bacteria > Bacteroidota > Bacteroidia > Bacteroidales > Marinilabiliaceae > JAGPHP01. Next base: position 413 of record JAYVSA010000399.1, read on the forward strand.
TCAGGTTTTTGCTTTGGGGTTGTTAAGGCCATCGAAAAAGCAGAAGCAAGTTTACTTAAACACAAGGAAATAAAGAGCTTAGGAGATATTGTCCATAACGACTCTGAAGTTCATCGCCTTGAGAACAAAGGTTTGGTTACGGTAGATCATTCGCAAATTGGTAACTTAAAGGGTAAAAATCTACTTATAAGAGCTCACGGCGAACCGCCATCCACCTACCAACAGGCTAAAGAAGCGGGAGTAAACATTATTGATGCCACATGCCCAGTGGTGATAAAACTTCAAAACAGAGTTAAAGCGGCTTACCAAAAAGCCCAGTCCATAAATGGGACGATTCTCATATACGGAAAAAAAAATCATGCCGAAGTAAACGGATTAGTAGGCCAAACCAATGGAGAGGCGCTAGTAATAGAATCAGCAAATGATTTAGAGGGTGTTAACTTCGAAAAACCACTATTTTTATTCTCTCAAACCACTCAAAGTATAGAAAGTTTTAATAATTTAGTGGCTCTAATTCAGAGTCGAATTAAAGAGACTGATTTATTAGAATACCACGACACAATTTGCAGACAAGTTTCCAATAGAGTGCCCCATATAAAGGCATTTGCACAACAATTCGACCTGATTTTGTTTGTGGGCGGAATAAAAAGTAGTAACGGCCAGGTTCTTTACAACAGTTGCAAACAAGTGAATAGTAACTCCTATTTTGTAACTAAAGCCTCTGAAGTTGAATCGAGTTGGTTCTCCGAAACGATACAATCAGTTGGTGTATGTGGTGCCACCTCAACTCCTTTATGGCTAATGGAAGAAGTGGCCACTCGAGTAAGAAAGGATTTTTAATAGAGATATTAACATATAGAACAATGGGAAAGATTAAAAAGATTGGCGTTTTAACTTCTGGGGGTGATGCTCCGGGGATGAATGCTGCGATTCGTGCCGTAGTGAGAGCTGCAATTAGCAACGACCTTGAGGTTATGGGCATTATGCAAGGCTATCAGGGTATGATTAACAATGAGTTTGTTAAAATGGACTCCAGTTCGGTGAGTGGCATTCTACAATTAGGTGGTACCATTTTGAAAACCGCTCGAAGCATGGAATTTAAAACTCCTGAAGGGCGTCAAATAGCTTACAACAACCTTAAAGCACATGAGATTGATGCTCTTGTGGTTATTGGAGGTGATGGTACGTTTACTGGAGCTCGTGTTTTTGGACAAGAGCATGATTTACCAATTGTAGGAGTTCCTGGAACCATTGATAACGACCTTTACGGAACCGATTATACCATTGGCTATGACACGGCAATAAATACAGTTATAGAAGCGGTTGATAAAATTAGAGATACAGCCACCGCCCACAGCCGCTTATTCTTTATTGAGGTAATGGGTCGAGATGCTGGATTCTTGGCACTTCGCAGCGGTATTGCCTCGGGAGCTGAAGCCATCATTGTTCCAGAGGTACAGTTAGACATAGAAAAACTAGAGCTTTTCCTTAAAACAGGCTTCAAGAAGAAGAAAACCAGCAGTATTGTTATTGTAGCCGAGGGCGAAAAAGACAATGGTGCAATAAACATAGCCAAACGCGTAGAATTACTTCACCCGGAATACGATGTTCGTGTTTCAATACTGGGTCACTTACAACGCGGAGGCTCACCTTCGGCATTTGATCGAGTTACGGCAAGTTTGCTTGGGGTTAAAGCTGTTGAAGCACTTTTGGATGATCAAAAAAGCATCATGGTAGGAATTGTGAATCGCGAAATATCGCATGTTCCATTCAACCAGACACTTAAAAACAAGAAGAAACTTAATCCTCTGTTGTTAGGGTTAACAGATATTTTATCGAGATAACATTATAAGAGATTAACGAAAGCCTTCACAATAGAACGTGAGGGCTTTTTTTTGCATAGAACAATAAACTCTGCCACATAACTACTAGGAATAAAAAAGCGTTAACATGATGTTTTTTAGTCATATATTTCTATTTTTGTACCGCTAAAAAAGATTTTACTATTCAATACTTTAAGAAATTTTAATCGGATGAAATTAAATATCGCAGTATTATCTGGAGACGGAATTGGACCAGAGATTGTTGAGCAAGCTATTAAAGTTGTTAATGCTGTTTGTAAGAAAACAGGTCACGAGGCAGTTTATACGTCTGCTTTAGTAGGTGCAATTGCTATAGATAAGGTAGGAAATCCTTATCCAGATGAGACGCACGAACTTTGTATGAAATCTGATGCGGTATTGTTTGGTGCAATTGGTGATCCAAAATTCGACAACGATCCAAAAGCAAAAGTTCGTCCAGAACAAGGGTTATTGGCAATGCGTAAGAAACTTGGTTTATATGCCAATCTTCGTCCGGTGGTAACTTTTGAATCGCTTATTCATAAATCTCCTCTTCGTGCCGACTTAGTGGAAGGTGCTGATTTTATGTGTATTCGTGAACTTACAGGTGGAATCTATTTTGGTCGTCCACAAGGAAGAACCGAAGATGGCAATACAGCTTACGACTCCTGTGTTTATACCCGTGAAGAGATTGAGCGTATTTTGAAATTATCGTTTGAATTTGCCATGAAACGTCGTAAGAAATTGACCATTGTG
>JAYVSA010000400.1:0-1783 GCA_043775765.1 Breznakibacter sp.
TAACAAGGGTGAATTCTTTACTACCTCTTACGATTTATCGAATCACTACGAACCAAATATTTTGGTGATTCAGAAGTTTAAGGAGAACCGACTTTGGACAGCTACTTATTATGATGCAGAACAAGGATGTTGCTTCATCAAGCGTTTTGAGGCTGAAACATCGGCCAAACAACAGCTTTTTATAAGCGAACAAGCTGGATCTAAATTACTCAATATCACAGCCATAGAATATCCTCGCTTTGAGTTGAAGTTTGGTGGTAACGACCAAAAAAGAGAGCCTCTGGTGATTGATGTTGCCGAGTTTATTCCAGCAAAAAGCTTTAAGGCAAAAGGCAAGAAACTGAGCACGTTTAACATTGAAGCCATTACCGAATTGGAGCCAATCCAATTTCCAGAAGAGCCCGAAATTGAAGCTACTTTAGAAGAAGAAATTGATTCCATTGAGGATGATGACGACGAAGAAACACCAATTAACCAAATGAAGTTAGATTTTTAGGTATGCGTATACTCTTAATTGGCTATATGGGAAGCGGCAAAAGCACCCTCGGCAAATGGATTGCCAAGCACCTCAACTACACGTTTGTTGATATGGACGAACTTATAGAGAAGGAGCAAAATGCCACCATAACCGAAATTTTCGCCTCCAAAGGAGAAGCCGAATTTCGACTCATTGAACAGGCCACCTTAACTCAACTAGCTAATTTACACAATGTTGTAATAGCAACGGGAGGAGGCACGCCGTGCTTTTTCGATAATGCCCAACGGCTCAATGAACTGGGTGTAACCATCTATCTGAAACTCACGCCACTGGTTTTGGTAGGGCGATTAAAAGGTGCCATTCACACCCGTCCTATTTTAGCAGGAAAGTCGGAAAAGGAGCTACTTGATTTCATTACTCAAAAGCTCGCTGAGCGTGAACCGTTCTACAACAAAGCCAAAGTGATAGCCGATGCCGATAATCTTGATAATGAGATGTATATAACAATAATTGAGAATTATAAGGAGTAGTACTCCTCACTAATAAAAAGTAATCAGAAAACAACAACAAATATCAATTAAATAAAACTAGTAAAATTCATACAACTAATTATCCTTTTTACACAAACAAGTTTTGCTCATCAGATATTTACTATAGCCTGCCAACTAAAACTTCGAATAAATGATTTTAATATTAAATTATTTAATACTTTTACTATTAATTATTTAATTTACCCAAACATCTAGAACTGTGAAAAAGCTTATTATCTTAATGTTAGCACTGATTCCCTTTATTTCAAGTTGCAAAAAGGACAATGAAACATCCGTAGACCCAAAATTGCAGATTAGAGAAATTGCTTGGAATTCACTAAGCGAACAATCAAAATCAACGGTAATTATTGATTGGAAACTAGCACCAGTGAATGAAGAAACTTATAAACAAAAGAGTGTTTATGCGGTAAGTCTTAATACATCTGATGATGCGTTACTAGGACCAATTACAGTTTTTATTGACATCTCTAGTAAAGTCGTTTTAGGTCAAGCGTTACGGAATTAATTAACAAATAAATTATTCTGAATTAAATCAAAAGATTCTTACACGTTTTAACAAAGCTTGCGTTCTGAATGCTATAAATGGCAAACTGACGACCTTAAATACCTACACAAAAAGTGCTTGCTACCAACTGGGTAACAAGCACTTTTTTTAAGGAACCCCCTCTAATTTTTTAACACTATCTTTATTTTCTCGCGGTTACCGTAATACTAAAAATGCCAGCGCCACCACTTTTGTATTGCTCTATCTCGC
>JAYVSA010000401.1:0-8107 GCA_043775765.1 Breznakibacter sp.
CGCGAGGACTATGAGTGTATGGCCCGACAGCAAGCGGGAAAAATAGTTCTTCTTGAGTTGCTAGGAACGGAGCTTGATGGCACCCCCAAATTGAAAATAATAAGAGCATAATTGTGGCTTTTTCATATCTTTGGGCTCGCTAATTTTTTAGGATGATAGATTCACAAACGGTTGAGAAAATTGTTGAAACGTCGCAAGCACACATACTTGATGTAGTGGGCGAATTTGTGACGCTCAAACGTCGTGGGGTGAACTATTTGGGTTGTTGTCCTTTTCATGGGGAGAAGACGCCGTCGTTTATTGTGTCGCCAGTGAAGGGGATTTACAAGTGCTTTGGCTGCGGAAAGGCGGGTAATGCGGTGTCGTTTGTGCGCGAACATGAGCAGTTGAGTTTTGTGGAGGCGTTGCACTATTTGGGGCGTAAGTTCAGAATTCACATTGAGGAGAAGGAGCAATCGGCCGAGCAAATTGCCATTCAGAACGACCGCGAGAGTATGCTAGTGGCGGTGAGTTTTGCGCAAAAATATTTTACCCGAATGCTGTTGGAGACCGACGAAGGAAAATCGGTGGGGCTGAGTTATTTTAGAAATAGAGGTTTTAGAGACGATATTGTTCATAAGTTCGATTTGGGGTATAGCCCGGAACAGCGCGATGCGTTTACCAAAGAGGCCATTAAGAATGGTTATAAGCTGGAGTATCTGGAAAAGAGTGGCTTAACCATTGCTAATGAAAACTATACGGGCGACCGATTTAGAGGCCGAGTGATGTTTCCGATTCATAACTTGGCTGGACGAGTGATTGCCTTTGGTGGTCGGGTGCTGAAAACGGATGCTAAAACGGCTAAATATGTGAACTCGCCCGAGTCGGAGATTTACCATAAGAGCAATATTTTATACGGTATTTACCAAGCCAAACAGGAGATTGCTAAGCAGGATCGCTGTATTTTGGTGGAGGGTTATACGGATGTTATTTCCATGTTTCAATCGGGCATTACCAATGTGGTGGCATCGAGCGGAACAGCGCTTACGGTAGGGCAAATTAATCTCATTGGGCGGTTTACCAAGAATATTACTATTATTTACGATGGCGATGCAGCTGGTATAAAGGCATCGGTGCGTGGTATTGATTTGGTGCTTGAGCAGGGCATGAACGTGAAGGTTTTGCTGTTGCCCGATGGCGACGACCCCGACTCTTTTGCGCGGAAACGGACGGCCGAGGAGCTGATGGCCTATATTGAGAAGAACGAAACGGACTTTATACGGTTTAAAATTGGGCTCTTGCTTGAGGAGACCAAGAATGACCCAATTAAAAAGGCGCAACTCATTACAGATATCGTTAATACCATAGCGGTGATTCCCGATTCTATTGTGCGCACGGTGTACATAAAGGAGTGTGCATCGCTAATGGACGTGGCCGAAGGGGTACTTTATGGGCATTTGAATAAGGTGCATCAGATAAAGAACGATCAGAGCCAGAAGAATAGTCAAACAAGTTACACGCCCTCGGTGCCGAATGTGCCTTTGGAGCAGAAGCCAATTGAGGTTTCGAGCAACCCTCTGGAGCGTGAAGAGCGCGAGGTGCTGAGATTCTTGATTTTATACGGCGAGCGTAACTTAAATAATCATCCTGAATCGGGTACGGTGGGCGAATACATTATTGGGCACATTAAAAACGATGAGCTTTTTAGCGCCGACCCCGTTTATAGTAGAATCATTAATCTCTACGACCAAAATATGCGCACGGAGGGTTTTGTCCCTTTGAAATTCTTTACGCAGCACCATGAACTTGAAGTTAATAGCTATGTTGTATCGGTTACCACGCAAGCGCATACGTTGAGCGAGTTGCACCATAAACGTGGAAAGGTAATTGATGAGTCGGAAGTGCTAGAAACGTTGGTTCCCCGCGTAATGCTGGAGTTACAGGGTGCTTCATTGAAAATGCTTTTGCGTGAGGTAAACGAGGAGATAAAGGTATTACAGCCCAAGCTATTTGGACTGATGGCGGCCAACGAAGCAGCTCCTACCGAGGAGATGAAACAAGAAATTACTGCCATGACGGTACGTATGCACGAACTGATGAAGGAGTATTCGCTCAGAATTTCTATTCAAAGTCAAATTGCCAAACTGTTGGGTGAGCGAATTATATTGAAATAATTTGAAGTTATCTGGCAGAGGTGCAAAGAAAAAATCTTAAATTAATTGCGTAAAATATTGTAATTTAATTGTTTGTGAATTGTTCGCTTTGCGTCTTTGCGCCTTTGCTCAATAAAATTTTCGTTGCGTGCGATTTGTGTTAAAGGCTCTTGGCGAGGTAAAAAAGTTATCCCCAATCAGGTGCAAAAGTAAGTGGAATAGATATATTTTTAATGTTAGTTTGTGTATCATATTCACCTTCGGCGAATATCTTGTTGTAGCGCAAAGATACGCAAAGAAATGCGCAGAGGTGCGCAAAGTATTATGTTTGCAAAAGTTAGTATTCGATTGATAAACAATCGATTATAGTGCTATAAATTTCAATAAATTTACCAATTTTTCTTCGCGGAACTTTGCGAAATTCTTTGCGGATCTTTGCGTAATAATGTAAATCGAAGCCGTAGGCGAGATAAATAACTCCACCATATTTTGCTCTTGATCTGTTATCGCCAACAAATTACACCCACGCCATCCGTACTTTATATTAAAATAGCTATTTTAGCCATCATTTTAATTCCTCCACTTGTTATGAAAACCGTTGAACATACCGACGATGCCTTAATAGAAGAGATAATCTTCAAATGCAACATCTGTTTTATTGGAGTTATTACCCCCGATAACAAACCCTACGTGTTGCCTATGAACTATGGCTACCGCGATAAAGTTATTTATCTGCACTCCGCACCTACAGGCTTCTTGCTCGATTGCATAGCTCATAATCCCAACATCTGCGTAACCTTTAGTACCGACAGCAAACTGGTTTTTCAACATCCCGAAGTGGCGTGTAGCTACCGCATGAAATCGAAAAGTGTTGTGGCAACTGGCCAAGTTGAGTTTATTGAAGATATGGCCGAGAAACGCGAAGCCCTCGATATTCTTATGAAAACCTACTCCGACAAAGAGTTTAAATACAGCGATCCGGCGGTGGCCAACGTAAAAGTGTGGAAAGTCCCTATTGAAACGGTTTCTTGTAAAGAGTTTGCCGCTCCGCACGATAAATATAAAGGCGGTCACCCAGCCTAAACTCGCATAACCCAACAAACCATGATACTAAATTACATCTGGATTGCCTTTTTCTTAATTGCCTTTGTCGTGGCCTTGGTGCGCCTCATTTTCTTTCACGATTTGGAAGCGTTTTCTCAATTGGTAAGGGCAATTATCGACTCTTCAAAAACAGGTTTCGACATCTCCATCGGGTTGGTGGGCGTTCTCTCTTTTTGGCTCGGTATTATGAAAATTGGCGAAAAAGGTGGTATGATCAATCTCGTTTCTAAGGCTGTTGCACCATTTTTCAATCGCTTATTCCCATCGCTACCCAAAAATCATCCGGTCTTTGGCACCATGACCATGAATCTGTCGGCCAACATGTTGGGGCTCGATAATGCGGCCACACCCATGGGACTTAAGGCCATGACCGAACTCCAAGAGCTAAATCCGAGCAAAGAAGAGGCCTCCAATGCACAAATCATGTTCATGGTACTCAACGCCGCCGGACTCACTCTCATACCCGTTAGCATCATGGTTTATCGCGCTCAAATGGGTGCCGTAAACCCTGCCGATGTCTTTATTCCCATTCTTCTCTCCACCTTTTTTGCCACCTTAGCGGGGATCTTCTCGGTGGCATTCTTTCAAAAAATAAATCTACTCAATAAAGTTATAATCACCTACTTAGGTGGCTTTTCGCTCTTGGTGGGCTTAGCAATATGGTACCTTTCTGGCCTTACGCAAGACGAAATCAAGAATATCTCCATGATTACCGCCAACGTCACCCTCTTCACAATAATCACCGCCTTCATTACCCGCGCCCTCATTCAGCGCGTCAATGTGTACGAATCCTTTATCGAAGGTGCCAAAGAGGGCTTTACTGTGGCAGTAAAAATCATCCCCTACCTCATTGCCATTTTGGTGGGCGTAGGCGTTTTCCGCGCTTCGGGCGCCATGGGCTTCTTAATCCAAGGCATTGCCTCCATCTTCGCCCTCCTTGGCGTAAACACGGCCTTTGTAGACGTACTTCCAGTAGCCATCATGAAGCCTTTTAGCGGTTCGGGCGCTCGGGGAATGATGATTGATGTCATGAAAACCAACGGCGCCGACTCCTTCGTGGGTCGCCTAGCCTGCACCGTTCAAGGCGCTGCCGATACCACCTTTTACATCATTGCACTCTATTTTGGCTCGGTAGGCATCAGAAAAACACGCCACGCCCTCATTTGTGGCCTAATAGCCGATTTCGCAGGCATCACCGCCGCCATTCTACTCGGATACCTCTTTTGGGGCTAAGAAATCTCTCTTTGGAGGTGCCACCAAGCTCATCTCAAGCCTCTTTGGGCATCTAGCTTCTACCTCCAATCCACTTATTCCTCGCGCTTACTGTCGGGCCATACACTCATAGTCCTCGCGGTTGGGTTCCGACAAGCTCCACCCAGCCACTGCGGGCTATCCGTTTCTGTCCCTCACCCAAACTAATACGCCACACAAATAAAAAATAGACAACCCAATCTATCAACCCAAATCCACGAATTAAAAACAAAACCAAAGAGAAAAATAACGCTTTTACGAAAATGCGTTTCCTGAAAAAACAATTATTAGGTCTAATTTTTTACCTTTGTGGTCGAATTTTTCTACTAAAAACAATCACATCAAACTAAGAAAACCGTTGTTAATGAACGAATTGCGAACAAAAAACAGCTATAAATTAGGTATCGATATTGGATCTACAACCGCAAAAATTGCTTTAGTAGATCAAAACAACAACCTTATCCACTCCGATTACCGACGCCACAACACGCGAATTTACAAAACGCTCCTCGAAATTATTGCCGATATTCCTCTCTCTCATTTCGAGGATCATTTTACCGTCCGAATGACTGGTTCTGCTGGCATGGGCGTATGCGAAACCATCGGACTGCAATTTGTTCAAGAAGTTGTTGCTGCCACAGAATATGTGGCACAAATGCATCCCGAAGTAAAAACGCTCATCGACATTGGTGGTGAAGATTCTAAAATGATCTTCCTATCCAAAAACAGAACGCCCGACATTCGCATGAACGGCAGTTGTGCTGGTGGTACGGGAGCTTTTATCGATCAAACGGCATCGCTACTCAATGTTACCCCTATTGAGTTTAACGAACTGGCAAAAAATTACACCAAAATACATCCTATTGCCTCGCGATGCGGAGTATTCGCCAAAACCGATATTCAAAACCTTTTGAGTCGCAAAATATCGAAAGAAGATATTGCCGCGTCTGTTTTTCATGCCGTGGCGGTTCAAACCATCAACACTTTGGCTAGAGGATGCGACATCACTACAAAAATCATGTTCTCAGGTGGCCCTTTCACATTTCTATCGGAACTAACCAATACGTTCAATCGCGACTTAAACCTCGGTGTTAACGATACAGTCATCTCTCCCTATCCTGCCATTCTTTCGGCTTTGGGTGCTGCCATTTACGACAAGCAAACGACAACAACAGTTACGCTAAGCGATTTAACGCATAAAATTAAAATAGCCAACAGCAAAAGCCTTGCTCCAAGCAACCGACTCAACGCCCTTTTTAGCTCAGAAGCTGAGTTTACCGAGTGGAAAGAGAAGCGCGTAAGTACTTTCGTTCCGCGCAAATCAATCAGTGAATACCAAGGTGACATCTGTTTCTTGGGCATCGACTCGGGTTCTACAACCACCAAAATAACCATTATTGGGCAAGAACACGAATTGCTCTTTAGTTACTATGCCAACAATCATGGCCAACCCATTGAGGCGGCCGTAAAAGGGCTCAATGATTTTAAAGAACGACTTGTTGCTTCGGGTAAACTCGATACACTAAAAATTGCGCGCACCGCCGTTACGGGCTATGGCGAAGATCTTCTCAAAGCGGCACTCAACATCGATACTGGTATTGTGGAAACGATTGCCCACTTCGAAGGCGCCAAACATTTTAATAAAGATGTTTCCTTTATTTTAGACATTGGTGGTCAAGACATGAAGGCAATCTTTGTGGAGAATGGCACCGTTTCTCGCATCGAACTCAATGAGTCGTGCTCGGCAGGTTGTGGCTCTTTCGTAGAAACGTTTGGTAAATCGCTCGGTTATTCGGTTGCCGATTTTGCTCTTTTAGCCTGCCAATCTACCACACCATGCGATTTGGGTACCCGCTGTACCGTGTTCATGAATTCAAAAGTTAAGCAGTCTTTACGCGAAAATGCACACACCGCCGACATCGCTGCTGGGCTCTCGGTCTCTGTTATCAAGAATGTCATTTTTAAAGTTCTCAAAATCCGCGATATATCGGTCTTAGGCAACAACATCTCCGTTCAAGGTGGTGCCTTTAAAAATCTATCGCTCTTGCGCGCCATGGAACAGGTGTCGGGCAAAAAAGTCACCAATACCGACATTCCTGAACAAATGGGCGCTTTTGGTGCTGCCTGTACAGCCTATACCGAATATTTTAAACTCGATAAAAAACAAGATTCCATCTTCATTGGATTCGAAAAAATCAACAGTGCATTAGATTTCAGCACCAAGCAACTCACCTGTAAAGGGTGCGAAAACATTTGCCTTATAACGCGTTTCGACTTTGCCAATAAACAAAGCTTCTACTCGGGAAACCGATGCGAAAAGATTTTCTCTTCAACGGGTAATGTACACAATAGGGGTACCAATCTTATTCAAGAAAAATACAACCTAATTTTTAACCGCGAAACAACCACCGTTGCCAATAACGCTTTACCTACTTTAGGTATTCCACGTGTTTTAAACATATTTGAGAACTTCCCATTTTGGCATAAACTCTTTACCGAATGCGGCTTTCCTATTGTTATTTCAGATACCTCAACCGTTGATTTGTACGAAAAAGGAAGTGGCTCCATTATGTCCGATAGCATCTGCTTTCCGGCTAAAATAGCTCATGGGCATGTTGCCAACCTCATCGAAAAAAAGGTTGATCGTATTTTTATGCCTACCGTTATTTACGAGAAAAACGACTTCGTAGAGGCCGACAATAGCTTTAATTGCCCAATTGTAAGTAGTTACTCGCAAGTTATAAGTAGCTCCATGTCGCCCGAGAAACAAGGTATTCCGCTCGATTCGCCAACCATTAACTTCAACGAGGAGGGCTTGCTCAAACAGGCTTGCTTCAACTACCTCAAGCAGTTCAATATAAAACGTAGCCAATTCAATAAGGCCTTTGAATTGGCGGTAGATGAGGCTACAAAAGTTAAAATAACTATAAAGCTTCGCGCCGAATATCTTATCGAATCGGCTATCAAAAGCAATGAACAACTTATTGTCTTAGCTGGTCGTCCTTACCACATCGATCCGCTCATTAACCAAAAAGTGCCCGATATTTTGGCCGAAATGGGCTGTCATGTCATCTCCGAAGATATGGCTCCAAACCCTGAAGAGGCCAACTTCTCCGATTTGCAAATTATTCCGCAGTGGGCTTATCCAAACCGCATCTATAACTCCACCCAATGGGTATCTGAAATGGCCGATAATATTCAGCTCATTCAAATGAACTCCTTTGGTTGTGGCCCCGACTCCATTGTTACCGATGAGGCTGTGCAAATATTAAAAGCAGTGGGTAAAAGTCTTACCGTTCTTCGGGTAGATGATATAGCCGCTTCGGGTTCCATTAAACTCAGAATCCGTTCTATGATTGAATCGCTTCGCCTAAAAACAAACACTCAGGCTAGTGTGAAAATTGAACGCAAAAGAACCGCTATCTTTGAAGAGAAAGACAAAAACAGAACGCTTCTAGCGCCTTTCTTCGCCGATATCTATTCCGATTTCTTGCCAGCTCTCTTTGAATTGGCTGGCTACAAGCTTATCAACTTACCAAAACCCGATAATGCAACCAAGCAATACGGACTAAAATACGCCAACAACGAGGTGTGCTATCCGGCAACTCTTATTGTGGGCG
>JAYVSA010000402.1:0-13067 GCA_043775765.1 Breznakibacter sp.
GAGCTAAAAGACGTTATTATTGTAGACCGAGGCTACTTTGCTCAAAAAATGGCCATCTCCATCAACAACGATTTCTACCTCATCTTCTACATCTCATCACTGCTCATCTTCATAGCCCTCCTCACCTCGTATGGAAGAATGGAATTGGCGCTCATGACTTTTGTGCCGATGGCTGTGAGCTGGGTAATTATTTTGGGTTTAATGGCACTCTTCAACATTCAGTTTAACATTGTTAACATCATTCTCTCAACCTTTATTTTCGGTATTGGCGATGATTTTAGCATCTTCATTATGGATGGTTTGCAAAGTGAATTTTCGATAGGTAAAAAGATGTTAGCTTCACACAAAACGGCCATATTCTTCTCGGCATTTACCACCATTGTGGGCATGGGAGCACTCATTTTTGCACAACATCCAGCCTTAAAATCAATCTCTGTCATCTCTATTTTAGGTATGGTAACGGTGGTAATCATCTCCTTCACCGTTCAACCCATTCTCTTCAAATACATCATCACCCTGCACACAAAAAAAGGGAATTTTCCCTATTCTATAAGCGCATTTCTAAACACGGTATACGCTTTTACCCTTTTCCTTTCTGGATGCGCTACCTTGCAAGCTTTATCGGTAATATTGTGGTTAATACCCTGCAATAAAAAGAAGAAAAAAGAGTGGTTTCACTATGGCGTTTACCTCTTTAACCGCTTCTTTTTAAAGATGATGATTACCGTTCGCACGGTGAACAACAACCAACAAAAAGAGACTTTTGCCACGCCAGCCATCGTTGTTGCAAACCATCAATCGTTCATCGACATTTTAATGCTCTTAAGTTTGAGTCCTAAATTTGTGATGGTAACCAATAGTTGGGTTTACAACTCGCCCTTCTTTGGTAGAATAGTGCGTTATGCCGATTTCTATAATGCCGATAATGGCTATGAATTACTGGTAGATTCTCTCAAACAAAAAGTGGCCGATGGGTACAGCATCATCGTTTTTCCAGAAGGAACACGAAGCAACGACAACGCGTTGAAACGCTTTCATAAGGGTGCTTTCTTCTTGGCTCAAGAGCTCCAATTAGACATTGTGCCAATAGTGCTTTACGGCAATGGAATGATATCTTCCAAGAAGCAGCCTTTCTACATCAAAAAAGGAATTATTGCCTCCGATATTCGCCCACGAATTTTGTACAACGATGAAGCTTTTGGAACCAACTACCAAACGCGAACCAAAAAGGTTTCGGCACTCTTCCATGCCGAATACGACCGAGTTTGCTCGGAATTTAACACACCTAAAAACCCCTATTTCTACGATGCCCTCATAAAGAGCTACATCTACAAAGGGCCTATTTTAGAATGGTATATGCGCATCAAAGTAAAAATGGAAAAAAGCTATGCTCCTTTTGATGCCATCATACCTAAAAAAGCCTCCATCACAGACATTGGTTGTGGCTATGGCCCACTTACCTTTATGCTCTCGCTTCTCTCAAACGAACGCACTTTGCTTGGCATAGACTACGATGAAGATAAGATTGATGTGGCCAACCACAGCTTTCTGAAAAATGATAGACTAACCTTTGTGTGTGCCAATGCTGTTGAATATAAATTTCCAAAGTCGGACGTATTTGTATTGAACGATATGTTGCACTATCTCGATTTGACTTCGCAAAACAAAATACTCGAAAAGTGTGTAGAAGCACTCAATCCAAAAGGTATCATCATTATCCGTGATGGCGATAAATCGAAAGAACGAGAACATAAAAAGACGCAGTTCACAGAGCAACTCTCTACTAAAATATTCAATTTCAATAAAACAGAAGGAGATTTGTGCTTCACATCGAGACACGTTTTTGAAGATTTTGCTCAAATAAATGGACTCGAGATAACACAAAGTAAAAACGACGCCTACACATCAAACACCATCTATATTCTAAAAAAACATGAGTAAATACGATATTGTAATCATAGGAAGTGGCCTAGGAGGTTTAGAATGTGGTGTTATACTTTCTAAAGAGGGATATAACGTATGCGTAGTTGAGAAGCACCATATCTTTGGCGGTTGCTTGCAATCGTTTAAACGCTCTGGTCATATTTTAGATACAGGAATGCATTATGTGGGCAGCATGGATCCTGGACAAATACTGCATCAGTACTTTAAATATTTTGGCATTATTGACAAAATAAAAACCAAAAGGCTTGATAAAAAAGCCTTTGATGTTATTCATTATCAAGAAACTGAATATAATTATGCTCTTGGATTTGATAATTTTGCCAACACACTTTCGTCCTATTTTCCATCGGAAGAACAGAATATTATAGCTTACACAAATCAACTAAAAGAGATTATAGAACTCATTAGCGTTGAGAATTTGCGTAAAGGACTTATCAGTGTTGGTGGATTAGAGTATTTCTCTCAATCTGCCTCGCAGGTTATAGATAACACCGTTCAGAATAACGATCTAAGAAACGTTCTGGCTGGTACCTCTTCGCTCTACGCTGGAATACGCGACTACTCCACCTTCTATCATCATGCCATGATCAATGCATCCAATATAGAAGGGGCACACCGTTTTGTAGATGGATCGCAAAGTGTTGCCGATGAATTAGTTAACATCATTCGTGCCAATGGCGGTACCGTTTTAAACAAGTGTGAGGTAACCCGCTTAATTATGGACGACGGAAAAGTTACAGCCATTGAAATTGAAGGAAGAGAAAACATTGAAGGCCAACAGTTTATATCAAATATACACCCTGTGCGTACTTTTGAGCTTGTTGATAAAACGTCGATAATTAAAAAGGCGTTCCAAACACGTTTAAACTCATTACCGAACTCGTACGGCCTGTTTACCGTTTATTTAATCATGAAGAAAAAATCCTTTCCGTACATCAATAGCAACCACTATTTACACGGAAAAAAAGACACCTGGTATTGTACCAACCATCCAGAAGACACCAATGTAACCTCAGTACTCGTTTGCGCACAAGCCAACAGCACCGACCCTAACTTTGCCGAAGTTGTTACCCTTCTTTCTCCCATGTTTTTTGGCGAACTAGCTCAATGGGAGAATACATCGATAGGTAAACGAGGTGACACTTATGATGCATTTAAGCAAGCAAAAGCACAAGAGGTGATAAATTTTGTCTCACAATACTATCCAAATCTACGAAACAGCATAGAAACCATTCATACCGCATCACCCCTCACTTACCGCGATTACACGGGCACACCCCAAGGTTCGGCTTATGGAATTATTAAAAACAGTAACAACCCGCTGGCCACAATGCTCTCTACACGAACTAAAATAGAAAACCTATTCCTTACAGGCCAAAATTTACACGTCCATGGCGCTTTAGGAGTTACTCTTACGGCCGCAAACACCTGCTCACACCTGCTCGGAAGTGAATATTTAGCTAAAAAAATTGGCAATGCATAACATGAAAAGAGTTCTGAAAAAAGTTTTAAAATATACTTTCATCTCCTTGGTTGCACTGGTGGTGCTCATTGTTGGTGCTGTAACATACCTTTATCAAACCACTGATCTTCTAAATCCAAATATTGCCGTAAACTTAAATGACTATCCAGTTTCAAACAATGGCAATTTCTTGGTTTGTAAAGATAACTACCTGAAAAAGAGCAACAGTGGGTTATATGAAGTATACATTCACGGCGCGCCACTAGAGCGAGGTGTCGTTTTAGGACGACTTTCCAAAGAGCTCCTCTATTTTCAGGAAAAAACATTCATCGACCAGATAAATCTAATTGTTCCATCGCCAAACTACCTAAAGATTTTACGCATACTAACGGTCATTTTCAACCGACATTTGGGCGAATATGTACCCCAAGAATATCGAAAAGAGATTTACGGCCTCTCGCTCTCTTGCTCGCACGATTTTGACGCCATTGGGCCAGCCTACGAAAGACAACTCAACTTCCACGCTGCCCACGATATTGGTCACGCCATGCAAGAATATATGCTCGTAGGATGCAGCTCTTTTGGAGCTTGGGGCAATAAAACCAGCGACTCAACCATGATTCTTGGACGTAATTTCGACTTCTTTGTGGGCGATGATTTTGCCAAAAACAAACTCATTTCGTTTGTAGCTCCAGAAAAAGGGTATAAATATGCTTCTATTGGTTGGGCTGGCATGATTGGCGTGGTTTCGGGAATGAACGAGACTGGACTTACGGTAACACTTAATGCAGCAAAAGGAGCTATTCCAACATCGGCTGCCACACCCATATCTATTCTTGCACGAGAAATTTTACAATATGCTTCTACCATTGACGAAGCCTATAAAATTGCTCAAAACCATCAAACATTTGTCTGTGAATCTATTTTAATTGGCTCAGCAAAAGATGGTAAAGCAGCCATTATTGAAAAAACACCTACTCAAATTGCCCTTTACAACAGTAAAACCAACCAAATAATTTGCACCAACCACTATCAATCTGAACTCTATCAGTCAGATGAAAAGAATATTGATAACATCCGAACATCCGATAGTCCCTATCGTTATAAGAGATTAGAGAGCCTTCTAGAATCCAACTATCCACTAACACCTAACAAAGTGGCCACTATTCTTAGAAATCGTTTTGGCGAAAATGAGGCAGATATAGGTTTAACCAATGAGAAGTCGCTCAACCAATCTATTGCTCACCACTCGGTGATATTTCAACCCATGCAAAGACGGATGTGGGTTTCTACCTCACCTTGGCAGAGTGGCCAATATGTTTGCTACGATTTGAATAAAATATTTAGCCAAAAGAATTTTAGTGGCGAGATATATGAGAGCGAATTAACCATTGAAGCCGACTCCGATTTTATTAAAAATGATTATCCAAAAATACTCCGATACAGAGAATTGGTTAAAGAAACCCGATTGGCCATTCACACAAAAAAACCCCTTTCGGCCACTACACTTACGGAGATTCAAACAACCAATCCAAATTTCTATCATACGTACTCTGTTTTGGGCGACTACTACAACCACTTCAATGAACCTCAAAAGGCCATTGATTATTGGAAAATGGCTCTCAAAAAAGAAATTCCAAAAGAAAATGAGAGAAAATCTATTGAAAATTTGATTAAAAAAACCTCCCGATGATAAAATATCCAGAGATACAATTTAAAACACCAAGTGAAATAAAGAGTTTTCAGGAGAATGCCCTAAAAGAGAACTTAGCCTATCTGAAGGCTAACTCAAAGTTCTATTCTCGGATGTTTGAACAGAATAAGATTACCATTTCCGACATTACGCAAATAGAAGATTTGGTGAATCTGCCCGTTACAACAAAAAAAGATCTTCAGCTTTTTAATGATGATTTTATTTGTGTAGACAAGAGCGAAATCATAGATTACGTCACAACCTCTGGAACCCTTGGAGATCCGGTTACATTTGCACTAACCAACGATGATCTCGACAGATTGGGATATAATGAATACCTCTCTTTCTCAACGGCTGGATGCTCAAAAAATGACATTGTTCAACTCATGACCACCCTTGACCGACGATTTATGGCTGGTTTGGCCTACTTTCTGGGTGCCAAAGAGATGGGTTGTGGCATTGTGCGTGTAGGAAACGGTATTCCTGAATTACAATGGGACTCCATCAAACGAATAAACCCCAACAGTTGCATTGTTGTGCCATCTTTTCTTCTTAAACTGATAGATTATGCCGTAGCAAATGGCATTGACTACAAAAATAGCCCACTCAAAAAAGCCATCTGCATTGGTGAATCACTTCGAGGTAACAACTTCGAATACAACACATTAGGAGGACAAATAAACGACAAATGGCCATCATTAAAGCTCTTCTCTACCTACGCATCTACCGAAATGCAATCATCATTCACCGAGTGCGAATTTAGCTTAGGTGGTCACCATCAGCCAGAACTCATCATTGTAGAATTTCTCGATGAAGACAATAACCCTGTACCAGCAGGTGAAGCAGGTGAAGTAACCATTACTACACTTGGTGTAAAAGGAATGCCTTTGCTCCGATTTAAAACAGGCGATATATGCTTTCATAGCACCTCTATTTGTCAATGTGGTCGTCAAACCATTCGCCTAAGTCCCGTTTTAGGCAGAAAAGGCCAAATGATCAAATACAAAGGAACAACAATCTATCCATCAGCGCTTTATGATATTTTAGATAACATTCCTGAAATTAAAAATTACATCATTGAGGTATACACCAACACCATAGGTACCGACTCCATTTTAGTAAAGATTGGCAGTATCAATCATACCGATGAATTCTTAAAGCAAGTGAAAGATTTGTTTCGCTCTAAAATTAGGGCAACACCCGAAATATGCTTTGAGCCGATAGAGTATATTGCCAAAATTCAGATGCCTGCCATGAGTCGAAAACCCATTAAATTTGTAGATTTACGAGAAAACTCAAATCAATAACTAATAAACTTCCAATTATGAAATTTACGAAACAGATTACATTCATTTTAACACTGTCTCTCTCTATATCACTAGCATTTTCTCAAAGCAAAGAAACAAATGCCAAGATTGTAGATTATTATGGTATCGACTTTTCGCTGGCAAAAATACAAGGTGCACGAGAATTACCATATAAGTTTAAACAAGCATATTATGGCATCAACTACTTGATACTAAAAGAGTACCCCAAATATAATATTGCTAAATATTTGGGAAAAGATGAAGTTGTTCCAAATATTGAAATTGTTTCAGTTAATAATGCCGCTGTCGATTTAGATAAAATATTTATTTGGAAGTCAAAATATGAAATAGCGGATGCTCAGCTCGATTCGTTAGTAAAAACCTATAAGATACCAGCTTCAAAAAATGAGATAGGAGTTGTTATTGTAGGTGAACTATTGAGCAAAGAACTTTTGCTTGGCACATTTAGAGTTGTTTATTTCGAAAATGCAACAAAAATAATTCTCTCATCCAAAGTTATTTCGGGAAAACCATCAGGAGCAGGTGTTCGCAACTTTTGGGCGGGCTCACTTTTAAACGGATTAAAAGATTACAAGGAGTAAAAAACATCAATAAAAATCCCCTTTACGCCGTTGCATAAAGGGGATTTTAAACCACTAAACAAAAAACTCTACTTAAATAGCGTTTCCGCCTCTTTCTCCTGTTCTAATACGAATACACTCTTCGAGATTCGTAATGAATATTTTTCCATCTCCAACTTCTCCATCGTGAACGGCATCTTTCGACCGAGCCGCATCAATAATGGCATCAATAGTTTTTTCAACAAACTCCTCATTCACGCCAATATCAATGCGTACTTTAGGAGTAAGGCTAGGAACAACCTTTTTTCCACGATAAACCTCTTCACTTATTTGCTGACCATGACCCGAAACACGGGTTACGGTAATTCTTGTGATACCTGCTGCAATAAGACTCTCGCGTACTTGGTCTAACTGATAGGCTCGTATAATTGCTGTTATTAACTTCATAACTTCGATTTTAAAAAATTTGCAAATTGACTACTTTCCGAACAACTATTAGTTTGGATTCAACATACCATAACCTCTTTCGCCATGGTAGCTATGATCTAAGCCTTGCATCTCCTCTTCGGCTGTTGACTTTAAACCAACCGATTTATTCACAATCCAAAGCAACGCAAGAGTTACTACGGCCGAATATGCAATTGCAATACTTACAGCGGTTAACTGAACGCCTAATTGATCAATAGCAGTCCAAACAGAACCATCTTTACCAACCGCACCAACAAACCAACTATCACGAATAAAGAATGTTAAGAAAATAGCACCTACAATTCCTCCAATACCATGAATACCAAACGCATCCAACGAGTCGTCGTAACCAAATTTATCTTTAAGAGTAAGCAAATAATAAATAATAAGAGTAGCAATAACTGCAAGCATCATCGCACCTAAAGGCTGCACAACGCCTGCTGCTGGAGTTACGGCCACTAAACCAGCCAACATACCCGATGCAAAACCAAGAGCCGTCATTTTACCAGCATGGAAATGTTCAATGAGCATCCAGGCCAAAGCGCCCGCTGCCGCAGCCGATTGCGTTGCTACAAGTGCCTGTGCAGTAATTAAGTTCGAAGAAACAGAACTACCTGCATTAAAGCCAAACCATCCTACCCAAAGTAATCCAGCACCCATCATAACCATAACCAAGTTGTTTGGTTTCATTTGACGATGTGGGTAACCTCTACGAACACCCAGATAAATAGCAGCTACTAAGCCAGCCACACCGGCCGAAATATGAACAACCGTACCACCAGCAAAATCAATAGCACCTTTGGCACCCATTTTAAATAAGAACCCATCTGCCGCCCAAACCCAGTGACACAGCGGATTATAAACTAGTAAACCCCAAAGTGCAATGAATAATAGGTATCCTTTAAATTTAACCCTCTCTGCAAATGCACCAGCAATAAGAGCAGGTGTTATAATAGCAAATTTACCTTGAAACATGGCAAATACAATTTGAGGTACTCCGCTCGGGTCAATGGTATTATCTATTCCTTTAAGAAATAATAAGTCAGAATCCCAACCCATAAAACCGCCCCAAATAGATTTTCCAAAAGACATTGAGTAACCAATTGCCACCCAAAGAACGCCCATTACCCCCATAGCTGCAAAACTATGCATCATGGTACCGAGTACGTTTTTACTGCGAACCAAACCGCCGTAAAACATTGCCAAACCTGGAACCATTAATAAAACCAATGCGGTGGAAGTAATCATCCAAGCCGTTGCTCCAGAGTCGACAGCTGGAGAACCTGTTGTTTGAGCATAAGCACCTAGTGCTCCTGCGAACATTAACGTTGTTAAAATCCCAATTTTCTTCATACAAATAACTTTATGGTTATCAAATTTCTATGATGCAAAAATAGTGATAGATTTTTAATTTACAAGTCAATATTGCAATTTATTGAAAATACCCCTAAAAAAACAGACATGCATGTCAAATTTTTATATAAATATTGCAAAAATGTATTGTTTTAAAGGGTATTGTGTCGATTTTTATGATACTTTTTAAAAGATCACCCTCAAATGAAATTTTTGTCTTTTTCAGAAATAAGACATCTAGTTTGGAAGTATGATGACTGGGAATTTAAGTTCTCCACTGTTTTAATCTTAAATATAACCTATTAAAGTGGTATTTTACTGATGAGCGGATTTAAAAAGAGGACAAACACATTAAAATATTGAGGTTATTGGCTTTACACAATCCCCACATTATTTGAATGCGTTTGTCCTGATTTTTTGTACTAAACCCGTGTATGAGCCGAATTATTGCATGGATTCACAATAATTTTTAAAGCTAGTGAGAATAGCCTGCCAGCCCATTTTTTGAATATCGAGAGAATTAACCTCTTCGGCCTCAAACTCTTCTACAACATAGGTATCATTCCCCATGGCCGTGAAATTCACACGCACAACACGATCGTCTGAGAGTTTATATTCTATAAGTTTGAGCCTATTAACTGTAGAATAAACGCCGTCAAAATCGAACGCCATGGAGCCATCTTTTGCCGCCATTTGATAACAGAATTTACCCCCAACTCTCAAGTCATTTTCGGCCAAAGGCGTATGCCACTCATCGGAAGCCTTATTCCAGTGCATAATATCACTGGGAGTAGTCCATATTTTCCAAACAAGATGAATGGGCAGATGAATGGTGGTGTGCACGGTAATAAGAGCCTTTTTACTCGTTTCCATATTCATATATTTAATATTTATTCTCCTGTACAATTAAACATCCATTGCACGCCAAACTTATCGGTACAACTTCCATAATAGGCACCCCAAAACATATCTTGGAGCTCCATAGTTACCAATCCGCCAGCCGAAAGTTGTTGGAAGAGTCGTTTGGTTTCTGCTTTGGTATCGGGTTCAAGATTGATGTAGACATTATTACCAAAATTCACTTTGAATCCCAGTGATTCTGGGGCATCTGTGCCCATGAGCACAAAATTGCTAAATATTGGAAGTTCAATGTGCATAATCAAATTTTTGTCGGCTTCGGCCAAAGCTGGTGCGCCCTCGGAAGGTGGAATGTCGCTAAAACGTGCTACTCCACCACCGCTAAATTCACCGCCGAAAATGGATTTGTAAAAATTGAAAGCCTCCTCTGTTTGACGAGGGAAATTGAGATAAACGCTAACTCGTGCCATATTGAATTGAATTAAGTTTGAATTAGAATGATAACAACTAAGAGTTTAAAAAGTTAAAATTAGCGAAAAAAAGGGTTGTTAAATTAAAAGGAATGAGTTTTTTCACCACTATTGTACCTAAAATAATAAGAGTGGTTTTGATGGAAATAGAGGTGTGCTAATAACGGTTGGCCACTATAGGTGGGTAATTCTTTTGCGTTAGTGATGGAACGGAAATCCTTTTTGCCCATTCTGGAATTTTAGGCAACTCGGGACTTGATGGGGGCAAAAAGATTGGAGAGAGAGCACGACCCGACAGGGGAACGCCCAAAATAAAATAGGAATTCAGAGTTGTACAAAAACGGAAAAGGTTCGACATAAATGCCGAACCCCCCATAGAAACATTGATCACCATAAGGCTATCTTGAAAGTGAAGCTTTTGGGACGTTACCCAAAATAACTTCAGCGTAACCTTCATCACTTATTTCTGAAATTGTGTTCAGAAATTTGTTGTAGCAGGAACCCTATTTCCAAAAATTTGTATTAATCTTTCATGAAGAGAGATTCGTCTCCGCTTTCGCCGGTTCTGATTCTGTACGACTCTTCAATTGTTGAGACAAAGATTTTGCCGTCGCCAATTTCGCCTGTATAAGCTGTTTTTAAGAGACACTCTACGGTTTTCTTCACGTTCATATCACGTACCACAATGGTGAGTGTTTTGCGTGAGATAAACTCAGTGTCTTGTCCGCGAAACGAGGTACGACGCTTCTTTTCGTTACCAACACCTACGGTTTCATGATAGGTAAAGAAGTCTATATCAATGGCATGTAATGCTTCTTTAACTTCTTGAAATTTTGAATTTCTTATAATTGCTTCTATTTTTTTCATGTCAATTAAATTTTAAATGTTTAAAAATGAGGTTATCAAATTTATAAAAAACTTAGTAATAATAATTCAGTTTTTATTAATCTTGATAAGCTTCAGCTCCGTGTTCGTAAACATCTATACCTCCAGGGCCAGTTTCACCTTCTGCTTCAACACGTAGTTTAAATGGATGTGGTAAACTATTGACAGCATACATTAAACCCATGGCTACAATAAATGTAACTCCTGTAACAATGAAACTACCTACTGCCTCAGCACCTAGAACACTCCAACCTCCGCCGTAAAATAAACCTGTTACGGGAGCTGTATTGTCGGCACCATTTGGCCCTGTAAAACCATATTGTCCGCTAGCAAAAAGACCAATTGCTAAAGTTCCCCAAATACCGTTTATACCGTGTACCGAGAATGCTCCAACAGGGTCATCTACTCGCACATATTCCATTAAATAAATACCGCCGAATACTAATACACCAGACACCGCACCAATAACAATAGAACCGAATGGCGACACCCAATAACAAGGGGCTGTGATAGCAACAAGACCAGCTAACAGACCGTTGATGGCAAAACCAGTATCGAATTTACCTTTGAAAGCTCCGAAATAGAAGGCGCAAGCAAGAGCAGTAAGTGAACCCGCACATGCAGCCAATGTTGTGTTGGCAGCTACTCTACCAATACCTTCAAAATCCATTGCAGAAAGTGTACTACCTGGGTTAAAACCAAACCATCCGAACCACAAGAAGAATGCACCTGCTGCTGCTAATGGTAAGTTGTGAGCCGCTGGTAAACCACCTTTTGTTTTATCGTCTCTTAAGAAAACACGTCCGATACGAGGCCCGAGAACAATAGCACCCGCTAACGAAACCACACCTCCAATGGTATGAACAACGGTTGAGCCTGCAAAATCTCTAAACCCATTACCCAATGATGGTAAGAAATGACCTTCGGTTCCCATAAGAGCTAAGAAACCATCGGGTCCCCAACACCAGTGACCAATAATAGGATAGATGAAAGCAGTTACGCCAATACTATAAAGAATATCGCCACGGAAACTTGTACGTCCAATCATGGCACCCGAAGTAATTGTAGAAGCAGTATCGGCAAAAGCAAATTGGAAAATCCAGTGTGCTAAGATGGCAATGCCAGTTCCTTCATACGTTGCAGGAGCTCCTTGTAAGAAAAACCAGTTATATCCTATAAATCCGTTACCATGACTAAACATGAAAGCGTAACCGATTGCCCAGAAGGTGATTCCACAAATAGCGGTATCTAAAATACACTCAACTAAGATGTTTACAGATTCGCGTTTTCTTGCAAAACCAGCTTCTAACATCACAAAACCAGCTTGCATACCAAAAACTAGAGCCGCTGCAACCAGAACCCAAAGGGTATTAATTGTATTAACGACTAAAACATCATGACTACTCAAAGTATCCTGTGCATTGGCCTCTAAACCGAGTAATCCAGGAACCGTAATCATGGCAAAAATAACAGCCATTAAACCAAGAATTTTACCCGCAAAAATGGTTGCACCAAGTTTCCAGTTCCAAGGCTTTGAGATGTTTTCGCTAATTCGAGAGAGATACGTCCCACTCGGCGTGACAAATTCATTTTTTTTCATACTTTTACTTTTTTAATGGTTACACTTTTTCTATAGGACTCTTGTTCAGCATTTCGACGTGTATGAACAAGAGTTTTTCTTTTTTATTCTCTTCACTCCCCAATTTTCAAATCATTCTTCATTAAAAAAGAGCTTTCACCTCTTCTTTTTTCTAATTATTCACGTTTTTTTCTCTTTTGCTCAACGTTTTGAACTAATGACATTACAAATGTAGAAATAGTTTTTAGATTAAAAAATTAAAACAACACTTTTTTCAAACACACCCCCTATTTTTTATATAATTCACAAATAAAAAACAATAATTATCGACAACTACCCCAATTTTACACTATTAAATCACAAAATTTATATTCATTGCGACAAACCACCCCCAAAACAACACTCTTACAATTACTCAATAAACGCCTCCATCAAAAAACAGGAGGATTAAGCGCTTGAAATACAAA
>JAYVSA010000403.1:0-5027 GCA_043775765.1 Breznakibacter sp.
AGCTTGTAATAACCCAACAAAAAGTTCAAGAACTGACATGGCCATCACAATCAGAATGGACGGCGGAGCAACAAAAATAGACTTAAAAACAAATATCATTGAAACCAAACTAAGAATCAACATGTGACCCGCAGTAATGTTTGCAAAAAGACGAATCATTAACGCAAAAGGTTTTGTGAAAATACCTAATATCTCAACTGGCACAAGAATCACCTTAACAACAGAAGGTATTCCTGGAGCTGTGAAGGTATGCTTCCAATAGGTTTTTGAGCCATTTATATTCGTAATTATAAAAGTAGCGCACGCAAGTATCATTGCAAAAGCAATGTTTCCCGATAAATTGGCTCCTCCAGGAAAAAAAGGAACTAATCCAAGTAGGTTATTTAACCAAATAAAGAAAAAGAGGGTCATCAGATATGGTAAAAATCTATCTGAATGCTTTTTACCTATTTGAGTATAAACAATATCGTCGCGAACAAATAGAATGATTGGTTCAAAGAATGATTGTATACCCTTTGGAGCTTGTATCCCAAATCGATATCTTCGGGCTATAGTAATAAAAACTATTAAGATTATAAATATTGAAATCCACATGGACGCAACATTTTTTGTAATCGACAAATCAAATGGTTTAGTATTTTCAATCTGCTTTTCTGAATTATATGACAGAGTACCTTCAGAATCGGTGAGATATATCTTATTATGCTCTAGCTTATAATAAGAGCCATTATTCTCAGCAACGCCATTGCCTTCTTCAAATTTTGATGAAAGAAAACAATGAAATTGCCCACTATGGTAAACAATTATTGGAAGATGTATTGTAAACTCAACTTCCTCGCCACTATGATTCTTGTAAGAAAAAATTTGCCATGAATGAGAATCTGCAATATGATGCATAATCATCCCCATTTGATCAAATGGCTCCTCGCCTGTATTCGACTTTACCTCTTCAGTATTTGACGAGGCAAAACTAAGAGAACTTAGGGTAAATAGACAACAGAATAGCACTAAAAATTTTCTCATCTCATCAAAATCAATACGCCAAAAGTAAAAAAAAAAAAATTCATTGGTGTTTAAAAAGATACTTATTCCAATATTTTTTTTCTAATTAAAAATTCGAATCCCAAATTCAAAAAATACAGTGCCTAGCTAATTTATATAATTAATTCATAATGAGCATATATACTCTCAATTATTGCATAAAGAACAGTTAAAGGGGTGCAATTTTTAATCCAACTAAACCAAGTAAAAAACAGAAATTTAGTACTCTTTCTTCTTGGATATACTTAATATATAAGTACTGATTATGATTTAATGCCGTATGATTTGTCAAAGTTGTTACGCACATACATTAAACATTCCTTGAGATGCTGAAAACAGCAATATATCCAAAAGGCAACCAATCATACTTAAATATATGTCATAGAATTCCCTTTCGACAAAAACAGTACAGACCCGCCTACTAAAAACAAAATACAGCTACAAAGGAGAATAGCAATTCCCCTTTGTAGTAAATGTGAATAGCACTCTCTGTTGTTTTATTCTTCTATTTTCGGAAGAGATTCACTTCCCATAACGCAAGCCCCAGTGAATAGAGCCCCTGGTTCTACGGTTAGCTTAATGGTTTTTATATCTCCAAAAATTCGAGCAGTAGACTTCAATGCAAGTGATTCAGTAAGATTAATTTTTCCTTTGAGCTCTCCGCTTATTTCAGCACTGGCACAGTTAATCTCGCCAATAACCACACCCGTAGAACCTAATACAATTTTACTATTAGATGTTATATTACCCTCTATGGTACCATCAATTCTAAAATCAATGGTGGTCTCTACTGTTCCAACTATTTTGGTACCTGCACCAATATAGTTTGGAAGTTTGTTTTCTGGTTCAAAAGGCTTTCCCATTATTTACGCAAATTTTAGTTAGTAAAAACAAAGATATCTAAATTGTTAATGCATTTAATTCTTTTCATCAAAAATAGACATTCCAATATACCTCTTTTTTTTATTGTTAAGTTGACTTTTTATTGAAATAGTCTATACTTTATAAAATTAACACTTTCATTTATGGTACGAGTTTGGATCCATATTATTATTTATGCCAACGCTTCGTTTGGAAAAATGAATTCTGATGAATTTTTTTCTGTAAAAGCTAAAATTGCGAATACCTCAATGGATTCTGATATTGTAGTGGCTTGTTTGAATGGGATTGATAATCATTTCCATTTCATTGTTCACCTCGGTTACAATCAGACCATTCAAGATGTTGTTGATTCGCTAAAAAACATCACACGACGAATACTAAAGGCTGAGAGACGCATCGATTCTTTATTTGCTTGGAGTCCTGATTTTTTGGCATTATCTGTCTCCAGTTTATTATTCGATTTAGAGCGTCATTGTATTGACAATCAAGAGGCTTATCATTCTAAAAAAGATTTAAGTGATGAGGTAACCCTTTGTATAAATGAATGTAAACTGGATTACCAGATACTAGAAGAATAGTTTATCTGTCAATTTGTCGCAACTCAATAAAGTAGACCAGAAATATTATATGACAGAACATTTGTGGCTTATTTTTTGAGATAGTTTAACGAACTTAAAAATTACGATTATGAATATCCCTTTGTTATTAATTTTTCTCCTTTTCTTATTACTTAGTTGGATTGTTGGGCGTCGATTAAAATCGAAATTCAAAAAGTATTCTTTAGTTTCATTGCCCAATGGGATGTCTGGTAGAGATATTGCTGTTAAAATGCTTAAAGACAATGGTATTTATGATGTTTCTGTAAAGTCTGTTGAAGGTGACTTGACCGATCATTACAATCCAACGGACAAAACGGTGAATCTGAGTTCTGATGTCTATTATGGCAAGCACGTTTCTGCGGCAGCTGTTGCAGCCCATGAATGTGGGCACGCGGTTCAGCATGCAACGGCGTATTCAATGCTAACTTTAAGAACAACCTTGGTTCCGTTGCAGAATGTGAGCGCAAAAGTTCTTAACGTTATTTTTATGGTCATGTTCTTTGGTGCATTTTTATTACCAAACCTTATTCCATATAAATTAGCGCTCGAAATAATTATTGCTTGTTATAGTGTTTTTACTCTTTTTGCATTTATAACCTTACCCGTAGAAATTGATGCAAGTGGAAGAGCGTTGGCGTGGTTAAGTAGCACTGGTATTCTTTATGGTGAGACTCAGGATAACGCCAAAGATGCATTAAAATGGGCTGCTTATACTTATGTTGTTGCAGCTCTTTCTGCCTTAGCAACGTTAGCTTATTATGTGATGCTCTATATGGGAAGAAGGGATTAATCTATTTCCTAAAAATGAATAAAAAAAGTCCAGCTTTTTACTGGACTTTTTTTATGTCTTGATAATTGAACTATGCAGTTAGTCTAGATAAATTCGTTTTGTCAATCTTAGTCTCGGCAAACTTCTTGTCTATGATTAAATATTTCTCTTCAGTTGAAGGCAGTTCGAACATTGCATCAATCATAATTGTTTCACAAATAGATCTCAAACCACGAGCACCCAATTTAAACTCAACAGCCTTATCTACAACGTATTCGAGTGTTTCGTCTTCAAACTTCAGTTCTATTCCGTCCATTTCAAAAAGTTTCTCATACTGCTTGATGATAGAGTTTTTAGGCTCCGTAAGAATTAAACGAAGAGTTTCTCTATTGAGTGGTTCTAAATACGTAAGAATCGGCAATCGACCAATAATTTCTGGAATTAAGCCAAATGATTTAAGATCTTGTGGTGCAATATATTGTAATAGATTCGCATGATCGATTAAATCTTTATTCTTTGATGCGCCGTAACCTACAACACGCGTATTTAAACGGTTTGCTATTTTTTTCTCAATACCATCAAAAGCTCCACCGCAAATAAATAGAATATTTTTGGTATCTACGGGTATCATTTTCTGATCAGGATGTTTACGACCACCTTGTGGCGGAACATTTACAATTGATCCTTCAAGTAATTTAAGTAAGCCTTGTTGTACGCCTTCACCAGAAACATCACGCGTGATAGATGGATTATCGCCTTTTCTGGCTATTTTATCTATTTCATCTATAAATACAATTCCATTCTCAGCAGCTGCAACATTATAGTCTGCCGACTGCAAAAGACGAGTTAATATGCTTTCAATATCTTCTCCAACGTATCCAGCTTCGGTAAGTACAGTAGCATCTACAATAGTAAAAGGTACATGGAGCATCTTTGCAATTGTGCGAGCCAAAAGTGTTTTTCCTGTACCTGTAGCACCAACAAGAATAATGTTCGATTTTTCAATTTCCACATCGTCCGATTTAACCTTTTGTGAAAGACGTTTATAGTGGTTATAGACCGCTACGGAGAGGTATTTTTTGGCATCGTGTTGCCCTATAACATATTGATCTACGAATGCTTTAATCTCAAGCGGTTTCATTAATGTGATACCATTTGCATTGAACGAACTGCTCTTTTTAGTCTCTTCACCAAATATCACCTGCACCTGTTCTGAGCAACTTCCGCAAATAAATCCATCCTGGCCAGAAACAAGAAGTCCAACTTTAGCCGAAGTGCCACCGCAAAAGGAGCACTTGTCGTTATTTTGTTTTGCCATAGTAGTAAAATAAAAAAGCAGAAATAGTCATTTACGACCATTTCTGCAC
Organism: Breznakibacter sp.; assembly: GCA_043775765.1. Classification (GTDB taxonomy): domain Bacteria; phylum Bacteroidota; class Bacteroidia; order Bacteroidales; family Marinilabiliaceae; genus JAGPHP01. The sequence continues at coordinate 4,659 of JAYVSA010000403.1, forward strand.
TATTTAATAATTTTGTTATGCTTTTTTTACGCGTACTAAAATTTCATCAATCATACCATAAGCTTTTGCCTCTTCTGAAGTCATCCAATAATCACGATCAGAATCTTTTTCAACTTGGTCAAATGGTTTTCCTGAATGATCAGAAATAATGGTATAAAGTTCTTTTTTTAGTTTTTGAATTTCACGAGCAGTAATTTCTATATCAGAAGCCTGTCCTTGTGCACCACCCATAGGCTGGTGAATCATTACTCGAGAATGCTTCAAAGCCGTACGTTTTCCTTTAGTACCTGCAGTTAAAAGTACGGCACCCATCGATGCAGCCATTCCTGTACAAATTGTCTTGGCGTTTTGCTTCGAGAGCAGGCTCTC
>JAYVSA010000404.1:0-3323 GCA_043775765.1 Breznakibacter sp.
CCACCTGGCACATCTTCATCAAAAAAGACAACTCGATTGGTTTTCTTAACCGACTCTAGTATAATTTTATCTGTATCAAAAGGCAAAAGCGTTTGTACATCAATAAGTTCTACCGATATTCCAACCTCTTCCAGTTGAACAAGTGCCTCCTGAGCAATACGAACACAAGAGCCATAAGTAACTAAAGTAACGTCTTTTCCTTGATGAATAACTTCGGGAATACCGAGAGGCACGCAGAATTCCCCTATATTATTTGGGCGAGGCTCACGAATACGATACCCATTGAGAGGCTCAATTACCAAACCCGGATCATCTCCTTTAAGAAGTGTATTGTAAAAGCCTGCAGCACGAGTCATGTCGCGCGGAACACAGACGTAAACACCACGAATAGAATTAATTACCATGCTCAATGGCGACCCAGAATGCCAAATACCTTCGAGTCTATGACCACGAGTACTAATGATAACAGGTGCTTTTTGTCCGCCTTTGGTACGATAACGTGTGGTAGCCAAATCGTCGGAAATGGTTTGAAGCGCATAGAGCAGATAATCGAAATACTGTATTTCAGCAATTGGACGTAAACCTCTTAACGACAAACCAATAGCTTTACCCAAAATGGTGGCTTCTCGAATACCTGTATCTTTTAAACGGAGATCGCCATATTTTTCTTGAATGCCTTCCAGTGTCTGATTTACACCACCAAGCTTGCCCACATCTTCACCAAACATGACCAACTGCGGATAATGGCCAAACAGATAATCATAATTATCGCGTAAAATTTCTCGCCCAGGCACCAGCTCAAGAGCATCGTCGAAAGTTGGTTTTATCTCTTTTACTTTTATGGCCGCAAACTGATCTTCTGAATAGAGCCTATCACTATAATTTGCATGATTCTCCTGTGTATAATTTTTCACCCACGCGATAAGTTGGTCGCGCATAACGCTTTGACCAGTGCACGTTGCACAAATATGGCGAAGAACACGCCTTCCCACACCTAAAATGGTGCGTCGCGTTAAAGAATTCTCATTTTTTAATTCGTCAACATACTCTTGTATCTTACTCTCTTTAAAATCTTCACACAAACAGTTCTTTTGTAATAAGATTGTAAGCAAAGATTTACGCTCATCTTCTAAAACCTTATAGTATTGCTTAAACATTCGTTTGCGAGCCTCCTTAACCTCTTCAACAGACTCGTTTTCAATTGCTTCAAGCTCATTTTCAGTAGCCAAATTAATTGAGAGCATCCACTTCTTCATCTGTAAAATGCAATCATATTCACCTTCCCAATTCAACCGTTCAGTACTTTTATAGCGTTCATGCGAACCGGATGTGGTATGGCCAAAAGGTTGGGTCATTTCATCGACATGAAAAAGTACTGGCACTTGCTGTTCACGACATTTGCCTATGCCTTCTTGAAACATTTGGCACAAAGCTGGATAATCCCAACCCTTAGCCGTGTAAATAAGAATACCCGTTTGATCTTTGGCTCCTTTTTCAAAGCCTTTTAGCGTTTTTGAAATTGACTCTTTTATGGTTTGCAACTTCTTTGGGGTCGATATTGCGTACCCATCGTCCCAAACAGCAACAGCCAAAGGGATTTGCAAAACACCCGCCGCATTCATGGTTTCAAAGAAATGACCTTCCGAGGTACTTCCATCGCCAATGGTTCCAAAAGCAACCTCGTTGCCTCCATTACTAAATTGCGTAAACTGATGTAATTCTGGATTGTTTCTATATAATTTTGATGCCCAAGCCAAACCTACTAAACGAGGCATTTGACCAGCGGTAGGTGAAATATCTGCCGAAGTACATTTCATTTTCGACAACTCTTTCCAAGTGCCATCGTCATTAATAATGCGAGTTCCAAAGTGATTATTGAACGAGCGGCCCCCATTATCGGGGTTCAATTCGGTACGAGTTTCACCATATAAAAGGGAAAAAAACTCATCTACATTTGTCATGCCAGTGGCCAACATAAACGTCTGGTCGCGGTAGTAACCCGAACGCCAATCTCCTGCCATAAACTGCTTAGCATAAGCAATTTGCGCCACCTCTTTACCATCACCAAAAACGCCAAATTTTGCTTTGCCACCAAGAACCTCCTTGCGTCCAACCATACTGAGTTGTCGGCTGAGAGTGGCTATTTTATAATCGTTGAGAACCTCTTTCTTAAAATCGTCAAAACTTAAACCTCGAGTTTGTGTTTGTGTCATAACTTACTATTTGGATTTTGCCCGTTTAGAAGTAACAAATTTAGTTGAATTTTATAATATTTTCGCACCCTCTAAACAGAAATAGGGTTATGTTTGTTTATTTAACGAGTCACATTTTGACTTAAAAGAGCTATTTTCAAACCTTTAACACCTCAATTTATGTTTGCAAACATTATTCTTTCTGTAATAATCCTCTCCATTCTCCTGTTTATGATGAGCATAACCCTCATCTTTTTCAAAAATCGCAAGTTCCCGAGCAGTCATATTGGCAACAATCAAGCTCTCAAAGAAAAAGGCATTGAATGCGCTCTTTCACAAGATAAAAAAGAGCAAAGGGATAACAGGTCATTAGAATAATCTCAAAATAGAATTAACCGTCCAAAACAAAACATCTATTTTGCCAACAAAAAACCAAAACCTTTTGCTCTACTATTTGTTTTCATTCTAAATAAGGACAACTATGCTCATTCATGCCAATATGAAGATGGCAGACATCATCCATCTCGACTATCAGCTTCTCTCCGTTCTACAGCGGCTCAACATCCCGCTCGGATTCAAAGAGCAAACCGTAGAAGAGGTTTGCAAAACACACCAAGTAGACACCAACTTTTTCCTTCAACTCGTAAACTCTTTCCACGATAAGGAGTACTTTCCTATGGACGATTTTCTAAATTTTCCTGTAGAATGGCTCGTAAACTATCTCAAAAAAACACATAAATATTACATCGCTTTTAAAATACCAGCCATACAAGAGCAAATTGCTCATCTCGAAAACAATAATAAATCGAATAAAGAGAGTATTGAATTGCTTCTGCGCTTCTTTAAAAATTACATCAATGAATTTGTAGCGCACATTGAACTCGAAGAGAAAGATGTTTTTCCATACATCATCCATCTCAACAACTCACTCACAAACAACACATTCCCCGATAAATTTGAAGCTCGTTTTAGCTCATACAAAATAGATAAATACATCCGAGACCATAATAACATTGAAGAAAAACTCTTCGACCTCAAAAACATTCTCATCAAATATATGCCACCTCCTGAAGATGACATGAACTTTCACCATCTTCTTTACGACATTTTTCGCCTTGAAGCCGATCTACA
>JAYVSA010000405.1:0-2121 GCA_043775765.1 Breznakibacter sp.
CCGTAATTGTTCTGTTGTTAACCGTAAGTTGTGCTGGCTCTTTTAAAATGGTAACCACTTCAATAGAGTCCTCATCGGAAGGAGCTACCGATTGACCAATATTTACAATGGGGATATTAAAGGGAGATGGCACCACGTTGTACTTATACTTTTTAAAGAAGGTAATGGCCACATCTTTGTCTTTGTAGGGCGATGGTTCGCCTTTCCAGATGGCCTTGTAGTGATTTAAAAGTACCGAAAAACCGTAGTTGTGGTTAACCTCGGGTGCCAGATGATGTCCCTCTGGGTAGTCGTTCCAAGTAATGACGTTAATGATGGGCGCATCCTCCTCAATAGCCACTTCGAGCATTTTGCGGAAGTTGTAAGAGAGGTTGGTGATGATGCCTTTGCGCTCTATCTTATCAATACCCGCAGTGGCGGCATCAATGGCGTAATCGAACATATCCCACGTACCTCTTTTAAGCACTTTTGAGGTGTAAAAATCGGAGAATGTTGAGCCTGTAAAGGTGCGGTGTTGCTCTTTGCACGCCTTGGCCACCTTGTAACCTACGTAGTTGGTTTCGGTGTAAGGGATCGTCCACATCCACACGGCAGGGAAGTAGTCGAGATACTCTTTGGTTTGCTCATCTCTAATCACATGATTAATTGCCACTACACATGCAAATTTGTCGTTAACCTTTTCAGATAATTTTTGGTAAGCTCGGGCAGCGTAATACATGCGCGGAAACTCAGCATTGACTGGCACATCGGCGATTTGCTCGCCATACCAAAGATAGAGAACGATGCGACCGTCGGGCGTTCGTAACCAGTTTGGATTATCGTGCCCAACGGCGTCAAATATGTAGTTCATACGACGTGCATACTCGGCTATTCGTCCCTCTTCGGTAAGTTCGCTCGGGTGCGATGGGCAGAGCGTGAGTTTAAAATCGAGCTTTAATCGGTTAGCCACTTTAAAGTAGGCAATGATGATGTCGTCATCAGGCCCACGCTGACGAAGTGGATAGTAGAACTGAAATCCATCAATGCCACACTTCATGGCTGTGCGCATCTCAAACTCAACCGTTTGCTCAAGCGTGGAGTCTTTGTAATATCGATCGTACGCCACATTTACCTGAACCATACCGCCCATATTTTGGGTAACATTACCCGTAGGCGAATAGTATTGCGGATCGCCACAATCTTCAATCTTGTGCCCTTGGTAGCGGATGATGTTGGTCATGTTATGCGCAATAACCAGCTTTTTGTTGGTTAATGGCAAGCTAAGCTCAGGGCGGTTTTTAAGCGTATCCTGACTAAATCCTGTAATGGTTATGAGTAATAAGAGCAGTGTTAAATATATTTTTTTCATATTTTAAAAATCTAAACCGTATATGATTTCCCAGCCTCACAAATCATCGAATTACCCTTAATTACAAACTCATGTTTTGCTTTATTAGAGCTATCTGCCACAATTTCCACACTCTGTTGTGTTAGCTTGATGTTGAATTTATCGCCTTTATAGATAAGCTTAAATTGCAGTTTGTTCCACTTTTTATAGAGGCGAGGATTGATGGTGACCTTTTGACTATCGGCCTTAACGCCCCCAAAACCAAATACGGCTGTCATCCATGCGCCACCATTAGCAGCCGGGTGCGATCCACCCATGAAAATGGTGCCTACATAGACTTTGTACTTAGCTTCGATATCTATTTTAGCCGTTTTGAGGAAGTAGTTATAGGCAAATTCCGAGTTGCCAAATTCGGCGGCCACCATGGCGTAAGCACAAGCGCTTAGGCTCGATCCATGCTCAGTTTTTGGCTCGTAATACTCCCAGTTTGCTTTTTTGATTTCGGTAGAGAAGCGGTTGCTAAACACAAACATCATGGCCACCACATCGGCCTGCTTAATGATTTTTGTAGGCACCGCTAACCCCTGACCAGCCCCGAGATACTCGTTAGGGTGTATCATCTTCGATTTAAGCTCGGCAATGGTTGTCTCTTTGAGCTTGAAATAGGTGTCGAACTGCTCAATTACGCCAGTTTTGGCATCGGGTTGAGGTTGGTAAATAAGTTGCTCGGCCTCTTCAAAACCAGCCAACTCATTGGCAATACCAATCTTTTTAATGAGCGCCTCAAATTGTGC
>JAYVSA010000406.1:0-5481 GCA_043775765.1 Breznakibacter sp.
CCGATGCGCTCGATATAAAAGGTGGACGACACCCTGTTATAGAGAAGAATTTGCCCATAGGAGAGCAGTATGTACCTAACGACATCTACCTCGATACGACAACACAGCAAATCATCATGATTACTGGGCCAAACATGGCTGGTAAGTCGGCACTGCTCCGACAAACGGCTTTAATTGTATTAATGGCTCAAACAGGCTCTTTTGTGCCCGCAACAAAGGCGCATATAGGAGTTGTGGACAAGATATTTACCCGCGTGGGTGCATCCGACAATATTTCGCAAGGAGAATCGACCTTTATGGTGGAGATGAATGAGGCCTCAAGCATTTTGAACAACATTACCAATAAGAGTTTGGTGCTTTTTGATGAGCTTGGGCGTGGCACTAGCACCTACGATGGTATTTCTATTGCGTGGTCGATAGTGGAATATATACACGAAAATGGTCGATCTAAAGCCAAAACCCTTTTTGCAACTCACTACCACGAGCTTAATGAAATGGAAAACACCTTTAACAGGGTTAAAAACTACAACGTTTCTGTTCGCGAACTAGATAATAAAGTGATTTTTTTGCGCAAATTGGTGCGTGGTGGAAGTGAACACAGCTTTGGTATTCATGTTGCACGTATGGCTGGAATGCCTAAAAGCGTGGTTAAACGTGCTGAAGAGATTTTGGCCGAGATGGAGAAAAGTCACCGAAATGGCGAGCCAACCAAGGTTATTGACGAAGTTGGAAGGCATAGAGAAGGTTTTCAGCTCAGCATGTTTGCGTTGGAAGATCCTGTTTTAAAGCAAATTAGAGACGAGATTGCCTCCATAGACATCAATAATCTGACCCCAATAGAGGCACTCAATAAGTTGCACGAGATCAAGAAGCACGCGGGATTGCGCTAAAAAAAAGATTAAAAATAATTGATTTTTTTAGCGCAACTATTTGCAACTTTAAAATAAAGCATTACTTTTGTACCGCAATCGAGAACGCACGGTTGTTAATTGAAAAATAAGCGAAAGTAGCTCAGTTGGTAGAGCACGACCTTGCCAAGGTCGGGGTCGCGGGTTCGAGTCCCGTTTTTCGCTCCAAGGTTTGCCCGGATGGTGGAATGGTAGACACGCAGGACTTAAAATCCTGTGACTTCACGGTTGTGCGGGTTCAAGTCCCGCTCCGGGTACTTTAAAGAATTTCCCTCTGATGGCTTCCAAACTTCGGGGGGATTTTTTTGTTTATACCCCAAATAAATAATCAGCTCTTCAAACTTGTTCGTCTGAACTTTTACACAAGTATCAACTAAATTTTCTTTGACGAACACTCTGTTTTCTCCAAAAAAGAAACATGGCATGTATGCTTCATAAGAGTTTAATCCACAAAGTGCTTACTACTAATGCCGATCTAAAATAGTATCATTTAGAAACCCAAATCACGTACGAATTCGTTGTTCTTAAAGCGATAAAGAGTAAATATATTGCAAATTCATCCCCATATTGAAAATTGTCTTATTTATCTCTAAGAAATCTGAAATTACCGCTGTCTCCTTTTGTTAATGTTCTAACGTATTGATCAATTCCTCTCTCGTATTGATACTTTATCAATATGGAACTTAACATTCTTACCAAGCAACTAATAAAGGAACTTGACAAATTTTATCCTTTTAGAAATTAGCAAATAAATATTGCCCTTTTATTCTTCAATCACTCCTCAATAATACTATACAAATCAAAAATTCTTATATATTTGTTTAATATGTTTTTTCTGGAACCGTTACCATTCAAATAGGCGGGGCGTATTCTGAAAAGCCTCATGAGTAAGATTAATTCAGCATATCTGAGAATCAATGAGTTCAAATTTCTTCGACACCAACAATTTCTTTATCGATCAAAAAGTTAACTACTTTAAATTCGAAAACAGCTACCAAATTTATAACGACAAGGGCGAAAACATTGGTGCTGTAAAGCAAAAACTCTCCACTGGTGAGAAAATTTTGCACATGTTAATCAATAAAAAGATGCAACCGTTCTATCTCGAAATTCAAAACCTCAACAATGGCGTAGAGTTCACGGTATCGCGGGGTTGGACTTTCTGGATGTCTAAAATTATCATAAACGATGCCCATGGCGCATTAATTGGTTCTATACGTCAAAAATTTGCCTTCTTTAGAACTAAGTTCTTTATTTTCGATAAATCGGAAAATCAAATCGCTGAAATGAGAGGCGACTGGAAAGCCTGGGATTTTAAGATTACGGATATGAATGACATTCAACTGGGATCAATAAATAAGAAATGGGCAGGAGTTGCAAAGGAGTTTTTCACGTCGGCCGATAAATACAATGTTACCATAGAGCCTAGCTTTTCGAAAAAAGAGAATAAAATCATCTTACTCGCGGGTGCAGTTGCCATCGATATGGTTTTAAAAGAGAGTAAATAATTTACCCTGTTCTTCCTGCTTTTTTGCAGGAAGAACTCATTTAATGCCCCACTCCCTATTCTGTGTTGAAAATTCTATCGGCAATTATTTTGTTGAGCGCCGTTTTGTGTTATACATATAGCGGAAAAAAGGATAAAAATGGGCAAAGATAATTGTATTGTTTATTATGAGCCAAAAGAAGAGCGTCTGAATATTTGGACTCATGGAATAGGTTTCCTCCTAAGCCTCATTGGTTTTGTATTGCTCGTAATTCGATCTGTTGCACTGGGCGATATGCTTCATTTGGTTTGCTTTCAGGTGTTTGGATTGAGTTTAATTCTGCTCTATTTCGCCTCTACAATCTACCACAAATCTACAAAACCCTCTTGGCGAACTCGGCTAAACATCTTCGATCATGTTTCCATCTTTCTGCTAGTTGGGGGAAGTTATACCCCCATAACTCTTATAACGTTGAATGGCAGCTTGGGCTGGACGATGTTTGGCTTCATCTGGAGCGCCGTTGCTATTGGCGTAGTTCTAAAGATATTTTTTACCGGCAAATACAAAATTCTATCTACGCTAATGTATGTTGGATTGGGATGGGCCATTGTGTTTGTCTACGAAACTATTACTGTCCGATTGGCTCCAGTTGGCTTATTATGGCTTTTAGCAGGCGGTGTTTTATATACCATTGGGGCGCTGTTATATTGCTTGCCATGCATAAAATACAACCACGCCATATTTCATCTATTTGTCCTCTTTGGTAGTGTTTGCCATTTTCTTATGTTCTATTTTTATGTATAGAGAAGTAGGGCGATTGCAGAGTTCAATGCTCTAAATAAACTCTTGGTTTGCTCTTATCTCCACAAACTCTGTTTCAGGCGAATTCTTCTCCAAATACTCTTTAAAAACCCTCTTCGAATCGGCACTTATAACCGTTGGTGCCTCTAAATATTCATTATAGATAAGTGCTGTAATTTCTATATTGCGTAACAAACAAGCCTCAAGCGACAATAGCGTGTGGTTAATGCTTCCAAGCTTAGGAGTAGTAACCAAAATGAGAGGTAACTTTTGTTCTGCTATATAATTAATGGTTAATTCTGTTCGTGTTATTGGGACCATTAGTCCGCCTGCCCCTTCGAGTAAAACAACATCGAAATTCTGCAAAAGCCTCCGAGTATTCAACGCAACTTCCGTTGTATCGATAACTTTACCTTCAAGTTCAGCCGACAGATGTGGAGATGCAGGAAACGGGTAGACAAATGGACAAGTCGTAAAATCCTTATCGCATTCCTGTAGCTTCATATTGGCCATTTTACGATGCTCCAGAATATCTTCTGAAATACCAATACACCCTGTTTGCGCAAGCTTTTGGGTAATCACCTTTACGCCCTTTTGCATTAACCACCTAGCCAACAACCCCGTTATAACCGTTTTACCAACGCCTGTGTCTATACCCGAAATAAAATATACTGGTTGTGTTAAATTTCTCATAATGGTTTGCAAATAAAGTAGATAGGATGATAGGTGAGCGGATAGCCTAAATCGGTTTTTAGTCTCTCGTAATTGTTGCTAAATTCTTGTAGGCACCCCTTGGTCCAATGCTGGCAAAAAGCACCATTTACACCTGTTGCCTTAATGTGCTTGAGAACGTCAATGGCCGTTGGGAAGTACATTGTAATGGTATCTTGATGAGAATAAATTGTTGCAAAATGAGGTACTAAAACGGTTTGGTATTGTTCAATAGTGAAATATTCTAAACCTTGAGTGGTTGTGGCTTTTATCTCTCTCATATTTTCGGGGCCAAAGGTACTAAAGGCAAATAAGCCATCTTTTGTAATGTGCTTAGCTATATTGCTAAAAAACTTACTTTGATTTGTAAACCATTGAAAACAGGAGGACGAACAGATTAGATTATATGTTTGAGTAAAATTAAACGTCTCCGCATCGTGAAATATAAAACTAGGCTTTAAAAAAGCATGGACAAATATCTGTTTTATAGACTCTTCCACCTCGCTATTGATATCGTTGATGGTGAAATTGGAATATGGGAATTTGTGCAGAATTTCGGTTGTTAAAAAACCTGTACCACACCCTATTTCGAGAATTTCTGTTGGATGAATGAGGCAGTAATCGGCAATGAGCTGTGCCAAATGCCGACTCATCTCTTTTTGAATGGTGGCATTGGCGGAATAAGATTTTACAGTTCGCGCAAAACCTTTGGTAATGAGACCTTTATTCATTGGTAAAATCGTTTAGAAGTTCATCCCACGTCTGGTAATTATCAAAGATAAAGTGTGGAAGCGGTTTTTCAATGGCCTTGTTGCCCCAAAAGCGAATTAAATTTTGAGTTGGAAAAATCAAGTCTTCTGTACCGCAAATAGCTTTCTGCCAAATTAAGTTGCTATTAAACAGTGACTTAAAGTGGCTTGAGAGTGCCTCCAGTTCGTCTTTTTGCTCTTCAAAAATTCGCTTTGGCAAATAGATGCTGTTTTTAATATAATTCGATGCACCTCCCATCACACGCGCTTGAAATCTTTGGTACGATCGGTTGTTTAGAGTAGCAAGTGTACCGTTAAAAACGTCAACTGGTATTCCGTTTAAATCATCTATTGGAAAAAGCGTTCCGTTAATAGCATAAGCTCGATTGATGGAATTTTGCACATCGCTTAAAACCATATTTGCCACGCCAACGCCAAACGACCAAGCCACCACAACAACATTACTATAACCCTCAAAAAAAGATGACGACAAGGGCGATATGATGCGATAATCATATGCCAACTTTACATCATACTTAGCCGTTTTTAAATGAGAAACACACGCCTCGTCATAACCCCATCCTGCAAAGAAGAGAATAAGCGTTTGACTATCATTATTAAGCAAATCAACAAATCTCATTGGCCAAAAGCGCTAAAAGGTTTTCAATTTCTAGATTTGTAATATCAGGACGAAAAGAGAAACGGATACGCGCTTCTCCTTTTGGCACGGTAGGATAACGCACAGGTAAAGCCCAATAGCCCGCATTCTTCAACTTATTGGAAAGAGCTAAGCAACTACTGTTGTCGCCCGTTATGAGTGGAACT
>JAYVSA010000407.1:0-6628 GCA_043775765.1 Breznakibacter sp.
AAAGAGAATATTTGGTTTGGGACCGATGGCGGTGGCGTGACTAAATACGATGGTAAATATTTTACACGCTTTGGCGAGGCAGAGGGCTTGTGGAGTAATACTGTTTGGGCAATCACGGAAGATAAAAATGGAAATATTTGGTTTGGAACTGAGGTAGGTGCAGCCAAATTCGACGGTGAAAATTTTATTCAATACTCTGAAAATCAAGGCTTAAATAACAATAGAGTGCATACTATATTTGAAGATAAATATGGTAATATGTGGTTTGGTACTCAAGGTGGTGGCGTATGTAAATTCAATGGTTCTACCTTTTACCAGTATACGGTTAATGAAGGGTTGTGCAGCAATTGGATTACTTCTATGATTCAAGATTCTAGAGGCGATTATTGGTTTGGTAGTGAAAGTTCAGGCATCTCAAAATTCGATGGTACTTATTTCCGAAATTATACAACCAAGGAGGGGCTTTGCAGTAACTCCATCAATAGAATTTTAGAAGATGATAACCATTATATATGGATTGCTACCAATGGTGGCGCTTCAAAATTTGATGGTACATCTTTTACTCAATATACCGAAAACCAAGGACTTTGTAATAATACGGTTTATTCCATTATTCAATGTAAAAGTGGCAATTTGTGGTTTGGCACCTTCGGTGGAGCAAGCGAGTATGGCGGTGGTAGATTTATTCATTTTACCCGAAACGAAGGGCTTCCAAATAATTATGTCAATTGCATCAATCAAGATGTAAATGGCAATCTGTGGTTTGGTACCGATGGCGGTGGTGTAACTAAATACGATGGCAAAAGTTTCACCAATTATACGATGAAAGAGGGACTTGTAAACAATAGAGTTAACACCATTAATCAAGATTTTGATGGCAATCTGTGGTTTGGCACCAATGGCGGAGGTCTATCAAAATTCGATGGAAAAACCTTCACATCTTATACTTATCAAGAGGGTTTAAGCAACGAGTGGGTTACATGTAGTTTAAAAGATAGGTACAACAATATTTGGTTCGGAACGCAAGGTGGTGGGGTATCGAAATTCAATGGTAAATCGTTTACCAATTATACTAAAAGGGAGGGTTTAGAAAGTGATAACATCATTTCAATGGCTCAAGACTACAAAGGCAATTTATGGTTTGGAACAGAGAATGAAGGCGCCTCCATGTTTGATGGCAAAAAATTTATCCATTTTAACACCAAAAATGGCTTAAGCAACAACACCATTAATGCCATTTTAGAAGATAAGAATGGAGTTATTTGGTTTGCTACAAATGGTGGTGGTATTTGCTCTTATAATGGCACTAAATTCTCTTATTTTACACAAAAAGAGGGACTTATAAACGATTATGTTGTCTCTATTTTGGAGGATAAAAGAGGGGCAATTTGGTTTGGAACCCGCTTTGGTATCAGTCGCCTAATTACCCCGAATCTCGAGCGAAAAAAAATAAATCCTGAGTTGCCTATCTTTAAAAATTATACGTTTGAAGATGGTTTTTTAGGAATGGGTTGCAACAAAGGTGCTCTTTTTGAAGATAAATTGGGTATAATATGGATAGGGGCTAATAATATGCTAACTGCCTTTCACTCTGAGAGCGATGAACACGACAATGTTCCACCTATTGTTCGCGTTTCAACTATCGAACTTTTTAATGAAAAGATTGATTGGGTTTCTTTTGAAAAAAATAGAGATACCACTCTTGTTCTCGAAAATGGCATAACCATTAAGGATGTAAGTTTTAGTTCTACATCAAAATGGTACAATTTACCTGACGATTTAATTTTATCGTACGATAACAACAACCTAACTTTTGGCTTTGTAGGTATCAATCAAAAACAAAATAAAAAGGTGCTGTATAAATTCAAACTCGAAGGGCTCGATAAGGTTTGGAGTGCTTTTACTACCAGATCTGATGCGGGTTATGGTAATTTGCCAGCTGGTAGTTACATCTTTAAAGTGAAGGCAATGAACAGCGAAGGATATTGGAGTAACGAGTCGCAATTTGCTTTTACTGTTAGTCCGCCTTGGTGGCAAACTTGGTGGTTTTATTTGGTTCTCGGCGGTACATTCGTGCTCTCTATCATTGTATTTATTAAAACTCGTGAACGGAAACTAAGGCACGGAAAATTGCTTTTAGAGAAGACTGTGAGTGAGCAAACACATCTGCTTTCTGAGAAAAACGAAGAGCTGAATCAGCAGAACGAACAAATTCACAACAGTCTCGAAGCGCTTAAAACCACGCAATCACAACTCATTCAATCGGAGAAGATGGCAGCACTCGGACAGCTTATTGCGGGTGTGGCGCACGAGGTAAATACGCCGCTAGGAGCTATAAAATCGTCTATAGGGTCGGTTTACGAAACACTCAATACCACTCTCAAACGTATTCCCGAAATCTTTGCAACGCTTTTACCTGAGCAACAGATTCTCTTTTTCAATATGCTAGATATTGCCATAAAAAAGGATCCTAATATTACCTCCAAAGAGGAGCGCGTGCACCGCAAAAACATGACTGTTTTCTTAGAGGAGTACGATGTTGAAAATGCCGATAGACTCGCCGATACGCTTACCGATATGGGTGTTTACACGCTCAACGAATCCTTTCTTCCGTTGTTGAAACACTCACAATCAGCCGATATCATGCAAATTGCCTATGAACTGTCTGGTCTTATTCGAAGTAGTCAAACTATTCAGTTGGCGGTGGAAAAGGCCTCTCGAGTGGTGTTTGCGCTCAAAAGCTATTCGCACTTTAACTACCTCGATGAACCAATAGTAGCAAATATTGCCGATGGTATTGAAACGGTGTTAACACTCTATCATAATACCCTCAAACAGGGCGTTGATGTTGAGAAACGATTTGCCAATATTGCTCCAATCTTCTGTTTCCCTGATGAGCTCAATCAAGTATGGACGAACCTAATTCATAATGCCATACAGGCCATGAAAAATAAGGGAAAGCTCACTATTACTACCCAACTTGTGCCAATAAATGATTCATCGTCTGAAGTTTGCGTATCGGTTAATGATAACGGTAGCGGCATTCCTGCAGAGTTGATCGATAAGATTTTTGACCCATTCTTCACCACTAAACCACAAGGAGAAGGCAGTGGCTTGGGGCTCGATATTGTTCGTAAGATTGTGGATAAGCACCAAGGCCGAATCGCGGTTGAAAGCGTGCCTGGCAACACAACCATTTCGGTATTTTTACCTTATACGGTGTAAATGATGGGTAAAACGTTCGAAGTTCCTCAAAACCTGAGCCTGTTCGTTACTTCTTCAACTTATAAATCAATCCTAACGAAATCATCGAGTTCTGCTGATTACCATATACCACTGTCGACTTAAGCTTATAATTATCATCAACAGCAATAGTTCCCGTGGCTGTAAAAACACCACCTGAATAATAAGAAGAGCCGTAACCTAGCTCCAAATAACTGCGATTATATCCACCAAAACCAGTACCAATAGCACCTGCTACCACAGGTAACTCACTTCCCGAAATAGGATTTGACATAAAGCTCCCTTTAAAGTAAACCAGATTTTCGCGTCCAAACCGAACACCCAATTGCGGAATAACGGGTAGTGCAACAAGGGGTAAAAAGGAATAATTATTAATAAGTAGCCCTCCCGAGAGTCCCACATATTGAAAATTAAACTTTACATACGGATTAATAGCAATAGCAAAAAGGTTATGAGTACCTTTTTCAGATGACATCTCCCCTGTACTCCGCGAAAAATAACTGTAATCTGTAACGTCTTCGCTGCCTACATATAGCTTAGCACCAAACTCTTGCCATCTATATGGCCGACTAGTGCGAGATCTGGTGTAAGAGTAATTAAGATTGCCCATGGTTAAGCTTCTTTGCGAATAGGTGTTGTCGCATATTTCGTTAGAGGACGATTGATACGAACCTTGAGTCCCCTCAAAACCATAGCTCTCAAATTTATCGGTGGCTTTATTATCGGTGGCGGCTGGAATTAACGTTTGGCTCATCAACACAAACATAGACAAGCCCATTGCCAAGTGGACAACTCTTCGAAATGGACTATTATAGGTAGCATATAATTTAACAGCAACCAAACCAACGGCAATTAAAAGTCCAGCGCGCAACAAATGAAGCTCCATAATAGAGAACCAATTCTTACAATAGAAAGTGGCTACAAAGGAGATAAACAGTAATAACGAACTCTTTAAGTAATCATTTTCCATACCAGCTGTTGAAAGGGGTTCAGCATTTGAATGTCTCTCCCTATATCTAAAAAGAACCATCAATCCAGCTCCTACTGTCAACGTAACCCACTGAACAACCTTTAATCCAAACACCAGTTGAGATGCTATTTGATTGCCATGCACATCTACAAAAAACTCAACAGTAAAACGAGAAAATGCAAACAACGAGAGGGCT
This sequence comes from Breznakibacter sp., assembly GCA_043775765.1. Classification (GTDB taxonomy): domain Bacteria; phylum Bacteroidota; class Bacteroidia; order Bacteroidales; family Marinilabiliaceae; genus JAGPHP01. The sequence continues at coordinate 4,410 of JAYVSA010000407.1, forward strand.
AAAACAAATAAATTACCAGCAACCCTAATTTTTCGCCTAAATACGAGGAGAATTCCTACAATAAGAATTCCTGTTAGAACATAATAGAGCTGGGTTGGATGAATGGGTAAACTGTGCAAATCGAAACGACTAATGAGTCCCGAATCCACCTGACTGAAATAGGCCGGTGACCCTGCGTTGTAACTTACTGCCCACGGAACATTGGTTGGCGTACCAAAACAGCAACCACCAAAAAAACAGCCAAAACGTTGGATCGTCAAGCCAATAACAGATGGAATTGCCATGGCATCGAGAAAATCGTTCTTAAACTTTAGGAAGTATCGAGCCACAAAAAAGACGAGAATAAACGAGAGAATACCGCCAAGAAGTGAGCGTTGCAAGGTATTTGGAAGTTGCAATGTTTGAAAAGCCATTTGCCAATCGGCAAAAGAGATGGTTATGGCCTTTGTACCTATTACAAAAAGGGTTTGTGCAAAAATGGACAATGAGAGCCAAGTAATCCAAGGAAATTTGCGCTGTTTGCCTTCAACTAGTTTTAACAGAAAGGCAAATGCAAAAGCGGCGAAATAAAAAATGGCGTAATATTTTGCCGTAATATGAGTGTCAATCATTTTGTAGATTCTTCGGGTTTGACTACAATAATAACGAAAGTTAATGAAATACGAGTCAGACCTGCCAGGTTTTAAAACCCAACAGGTCTGACATTCCTAATAATCCATGCTCCCGCGTCGATTGCATCGAGTGGGATAAGTACAAGCTTTGTACCTCGCAAAAGAAAACATTACCGCTACTATTAGCTCTGCCCATCTCACCTCCCTTGGAGGGATTGGGAGAGGTCTGTTGGCGCACATATCAAAAAAAAAGGCGTCCATAACAGACGCCCCAACAACAACATTTTATTAGTAAAATTCAGCTAAAACATCCCTTTATTTTCAATGGTTGTAATGCCTTCAGGATTTGTAATAAACTGGTAATTAGCCAACTGTGGCTGTAAAGAAGCACCTTCATGAGCAACTCTTTTTGCCTTTGCCACCGGCTCTTTGAGTAGAAGCTGATAGTGTGTTTTACCTTTCTCTTTTAGGTGCTTTTCAATGGTGAGTCGTGCCATAAGGTAACTCACTGTTGATTCGGCTCCTTGATTAAGGTTAACGTGAGTCTCTTCAAGCCCATCGTAACACCCTCCTGTGCAAGGGTTATAGATGATTTGGTGTAATCTGTTTCGGCCTAAAAACCAATTAAAGGCTATATTCATTTTTAAACGATACTCATCGTTTTTAAACACATCGTAAAAGAGTTTTAGCGTCATTACGGTGTACGAAACATCAATGGGTTGCTCGCCAAACGGCACTTGTTCTTCGCCTTTTTGAAGCCAGTTTTTATTAGATATCACTTCAATACCTTTCTCGTTAAAGGTTTGAGAGAGTAAGAAGTCGAGAGAGTTTATAGCAATGTCTCTATAAATATTATCGCCCGAAACAAGCCAAGCATAAAGCATCGACTCGGGTAAAATGCTGTTGGCATACGTTAAATAGCTCTCAAACCACTCCCAATTGGTGCTCGATTCGTGCTGATACATTTGCTTAATTCGGTAGGCTAGTTTGGCAATAATTACCTTGTCTTTGGGGCGCCTATTTGAGGTGTAGTTGTAATACAAACCCTTGATAGAAAAGGCCATAGCTCGTGTTGATGTTACGGTTACGATGTGATGAATGGCTTGTGTAAATACCTTATCGGCTTGCAAAACAAGTTCATTTGGCAACAGCGTTTTAACGGTTTGCACATATCCCAACGCCCAAATAGCTCGTCCATTGGCATCATCGAGATTAGTCTCTTTATTTTGAGCTGTAAACTTCATCTCTTTGTCTACATAATTTAGGAAATTACCTTCGGTTTGTTGGCAATATTCAATAAAGCTGATGTAAATTTCAAGGGTGTGAATAATCGATTTATCGCCCGTTTGGTTAAGATACATGCAGGCAGCCACTAGGGCGCGTGAGTTGTCGTCAAGCGTGTAGCCTGAGCTTATATCGGGCTCGTTTATTTTCGAAAACTGTATCATGCCATCGCGGTTTGTCATCCGCTTCAAATGGTCGAGGTTAATAACTGGATTGTTAAAGACAATAGGCCCTTTTTGACTATTTACCTTGGCAAATAGGTTGGCGTGCAACACGGCAGAATTCTCCCAAGCGGTTGAAACAATTTTTTGTAACGTATTGCTG
>JAYVSA010000408.1:0-2760 GCA_043775765.1 Breznakibacter sp.
GGGCCATCTACAATACAGTTTCTAATTTGATCGCGTTGGTTCATTTTAGAAAGAAGAGCCGCATCCATTGTGGCTTGCATATTTTCGTTTACCGACTCAATAGCTCCAAGAACTGCCACTTTAGGTTTTTCGATGCCTAATTTATTTAGGTATCCTACCGAATTATTTATGATTGCAATCTTATCTTTAAGCGATGGCGCAATGTTTAATGCCACATCGGTAACTGCGAAAAGCTTGTGGTAAGCTTCAATTTCAAAAAGGGCAAAATGAGAGAGTAATCTACCATCGCGCAAGCCCCATTCTCTATTTAAAACACCTTTGATAAGTGTAGCCGTGTTTATTTTGCCCTTCATTAAAATGTCGCCATCTCCTTTGTTTATAAGCTTTACAGCTATTTCTACGCACAGGTCGGCATTGGGCTGGTTGATAAAAACAACATTCTTAAATGGAATGTTGTTTTCGGTAATTATTTTTTTTGTTAATACTTCATCACCCACCAAAATAGGATTTATAAGTCCCAATTGGTTAGCTTTAGAAATGGCTCCAAGTGAAAATAAATCTTGCGAAACGGTGAGAACCAGCCGTTTGCATATTTTTCTTTCGATACAAAGTCCTGAAAGTTCAGAAAGATGTTTGAACATGGTTGCCATATTTACATGAATTAAGTGAGAACTTATCTCATTGCTGCAATAATTTTTTCAGTGTCTTGAGCAATTACTAACTCTTCATCGGTAGCAATAGCTAAAACTTTAGCTTTTAGTCCATCAATGCTAATTATACCGTCAATGCCTTGTGTTTTTGAATTTTTTGCGTCATCAATTTCGATGCCCATAAACTGCAAGCCTGAGCACGAACCTTTTCTTACATTAACATCGTTTTCGCCTATACCACCTGTGAAAATTAGAATATCTACGCCACCTAGTGCAGCAGCATAGGAGCCTATATATTTTTTAATGCGATAGCAATACATTTCGAGTGCTAAAATAGCCAATTCGTTGCCCTCTGCTGCCGCTTCACGAATTTCGCGCATGTCCGATGAGATGCCTGTTAAGCCAAGCATTCCGCTGTGTTTGTTGAATAGAACACTTGCCGAGTTTGTACCAATCATCTCTTTATCCATTATGTAGGTAACTGCACCAAGATCTAAATCACCAGCTCGTGTGCCCATGATTAGGCCCTCGAGTGGTGTAAACCCCATAGAGGTATCTATTGACTTGCCGTTTTTGATAGCTGCAATAGAGGCTCCGTTGCCTAAGTGGCACGATATAATGTTTTGTGTGTTGTAGTCTACTCCTAAGAATTCGCAGGCGCGTTTAGAAACAAAACGGTGACTTGTACCATGAAATCCGTATCGTCTAATACCATATTTTTTGTAAAGTGCTTGAGGAATGGCATACATGTAGGCATGCTTAGGCATTGTTTGATGAAAAGCAGTATCGAAAACACCCACCTGTGGAACTTTTGGTAGCAGGGATGAAATTGCTTTAATACCTTTTAAGTTTGGTGGATTGTGTAAAGGAGCTAGTTCGATACACTCTTCCATTTTGGCAACCACATCGTCTGAAATAAATACAGAAGAGTTAAACGACTCTCCTCCATGAACCACTCTATGACCTACAGCGTCAATTTGTTCCAAATCTTGAATGCAACCATGTTTGGCACTTGTAAGAACACCTAAAACGTAATCAATGGCTGTTTTGTGATCCATGATTTCTCCTTCAAGCATAACTTTATCGCCATTCTCTTTGGTATGTTTTAAAAATGAACCTTTTAGTCCAATTTTTTCCACGCCACCTTTCGCTAATACATTCCAATTTTCGGCTTCTTTTGAAAAGAGTTGGTATTTGATGGATGAGCTACCGCAGTTTACTACTAATATATTCATGGTTACCTTTTTACTTTAATTCTAATGATGATTTAAACTTATTTTACAATTTTTGAATGTAAGGTTGCTTTTAAAATCTTACCATCCTCGTCGTAACTGTAAAATCCTTGTCCAACGGCTGTTCCAAGACGTTTGGCTCTTACGAGTCTTTTTAAAATAGGAGAGGGTTTAAATTTATGATCACCGAATTCTTCGTATAAATTATCCATCCATTTCATAACCTTGCTTAACCCAATGATGTCGGCAGATTTAAAAGGACCAAAACGCATCCCAAGTCCAATTTCCATTGTTTTGTCGATGTTTTCCATGGTAGCCACGCCTTCCAGAAAGGTTGCACACGCCTCGTTGAGCAGTGTTACAAAAAGACGTACACTAATTAGTCCGGCCGACTCTTCAACAGGAATGACTTCACGGTTGATGAGTTTAATGAACGTGCAAACACTTTTATAAACGGCATCTGAGGTGTAAAGGCCTTTTACTACTTCTATAATGCGTGCTTCGGGAGAAGTAACAAAGAAATGTAAACTAACACAACGTTCAGGAAACTTGAGTTCCGACGCTAACTCGGTAATGACAATGGTGGTAGCGTTGGTGGCAATAATGGTATCTTGGTCTACTACCTCTTCAACTTGTTTGAAAACATCTTTACGCATATCCAAACTTCGTCCACCCGTTTTTTCATCGGCACGAATGGCTTCAATAACAAAGTCGCATCCCACTAAATCTTTATACTCTAGAGAGCCCGTAATACGACTCATAATAGCCCGTTTCTCCGAATGGGTTAAACCCCAAGTCTCAATGCGGTTATCGAGTTCTTTGCTAATGTTGTTTAAAGCGCTATTGATTTTACCTTCTGATAATTCAATGAATACAAC
>JAYVSA010000409.1:0-6058 GCA_043775765.1 Breznakibacter sp.
ACAATTAAACTTTTGTGAGTCATCTTCTCTGCTATAATGACTCAGACTGATAACAATGTCGGCAGCCCTGTTAACCCCCGTGTTAATGGCATTTAACAGTGGGTATATTTGTTCGGTGTGGTCGTTTAAATTCTGTTTTACATAATCTTCTAGTGCTAAGGATCCGCCTTGAATAAAGTTAAGCGGATTGTTTATTTCGTGCGCTATTCCAGCTGTTAGAACGCCCAATGATGCCATTTTTTCTGATTGTATCAGTTGGCTCTGAGTATCATTCAGTTTGTCGAGCGTTACCTGCAACTCCTCTTTCTGATTAAATAACTCTTCATTAATAGTTGTAAGTTCTTCGTTTGTGGTGGCCAACTCATCGGTTCGCTCTTTAACCAATATTTCCAAATTATTTCGGTAGTTATCGAGCTCAATTTGAGTCTCTTTTCGTGCTGTAATATCTTCGTAAATGCCTAATATCCCATAAATAACACCATTTGAATTACGCAATGGAATTTTAGATGTACTAAGCCAACTCTCTTTACCAGAGTCATCGGTTTGCGGCTCTTCGTAATTGATTTTTGGAATTTGTGTTTCAATCACCATTTTATCATCATTCCTATAAAGTTCGGCTTGCTCCCTCCACGACATTTCAAAATCGGTACATCCTATTAGTTCGTGTTCGTTCTTCTTACCGGCATCTTCTACAAATAGCTTGTTGGCACCCATATAATTTCCTTGCAGATCTTTCCAAAATACCCTTACAGGAATGGTATCCAATACATCGCGAAACATCTTTTGCGAGTCGCTAATTTCTCTTCTGTTCTTAATGTTTTCTGTTATATCAATCATTGCTCCAATAGACCCAATAATTTGGCCATCACCATCTGCAATAGGTGCCCCACTAACCAAAAAATCAACAATTGTTCCATCTTTTGCTATAAAAGGCATCTCATATTGGCTTGTCTCGTTCTGAGTTCTCTTGTTGTTAAATGCCTTAATGCTACTTTGATGTTCTGTTGGAATTAGAACCTGATAGCCGATTTTGCCAATTATTTCATCAGCCGTGTAACCTAGTTTTTCTGTGAACCGCTTATTTACAAATAGAACTCTATCATCATTATCAACCATCATAATCACTTCATTGATGTTTTCCATGAGCTTCTTGTACTTTTCTTCACTTTGAGAAAGAGCCATTTCTGCGCGTTTGCGTTCAGTAATGTCTATCAATGAAAACTGTAGAAGCGATTGTTCCTGAGCTGTAAAGGATAACAGATGAACCTCTGCATCCCAAAATTCTCCATTTGGACGCTGATGTTTCCATTCAAAAATAACCGATCCATCCGTCAAGGCTTTTTTTATATAGGCAAATGCTTTTATCGATGAGGGTGTGCCATCATATTGCAATTCTGACGATACATCTAACGGTGTTTTGTTCAGTAAATCTTCGCGCGATGTATATCCATACATATCTATGGCGGCCTGATTAGACTCTACATACTTAAATGTTGTGGAATCCATTACTACTATTGGCGTTTTAGAACTGTCAAAAACCCGAATTTTGAATAGTTCACTATTTTTCAAAGCAACCTCTGCTTTTGTGCGTTCATTAAAATCAAGTTCTGCCTTATTTAATGCCAGCTTATTAATTGTAAAAACAGCATAAGCAATTAGCGTAACCCCGAGAATGGCTACGGTATTGTCTGAAAGATAGGATATTATTGATATTTTTGGCAACTCTAATTCGTTGTGGAAAAGATAGATGAAAACATAGAGTGCTAAAATATTAGCACCTGCATAGAGTAGCATTACAGATGCTCTTTTTGTTATTATCAAGGGCAACATCGATAAAAGGCCTATTGCAAGCACAATTGAATCGAGCCGAGGAAGAAGCAATGTTTTGTTAGTAAATATTGTTGCCCAAACCAAGGCTAAACCACACACCAACAATAAATGAGCAGAAAAAGCAAAGTGCCCACGTATGAATATTAGAAAGCCAAATGAAAGAACAGCAAAAGCGAGCAGGTATAATGAGAAAATTTCATAGTTAATAGAGTAATCTAGCATCGGATTGTTTAGATTGCCATATATCGTATAGAAAACAGCTAATATAATAGCCCATAATACAATAGTGTAGCTAAAAAGAAGGAATCGAGCTTTAAGCTTTGCAACAAAAGATTCCGAGTCGTAAACCTTTAGTATAGTGTCTATTATCTTCATCGTAATTATTTGTATGTTAAAATCAAAACGAGTTGAATAATTTGTGTGGTTAATAAAAATACAAAATAAAATGGATTATTCCAGAGGATAAGAAATGAGCAAAAATAAATGCTGTGTTTTTTTGTATTGGGTTATTATTCTGCAATTGAAATATTAATTATGGGTGTGGTATTACAAACAACATCAAGAACTGGATTTGTTTCGATTAAAAGCTATATTTTAACTTACTGAATAAACATAAAAAGTAAAACGCCTCAAAGTATTACACTCCAAGGCGTTTTAGAATATGCTTATTTCAGATATGTCTGAAATTTAATGCTTTCGTAATTTTTAATGACTTAGTTTGTTTTCTTAGTGTATTGTGTCAGAATCACAATTTGTTGGCCGTCTACTTTGCCTTCAATATAGTCCGAGTTGTCGGGGTCTAAACGAATGTTTCGTACTGCTGTGCCACGTTTTGCTGTAAAGCCACCGCCTTTAACATTCAAATCTTTAATTAAAACCACCGTATCACCACTCAATAATTCAACGCCGTTGCTGTCAATGTGTTTAATACCCGCAATAACAGCCACATCTTCACCTTTTTGTGCCCATGCCAAGGTCTCTTCGTCGAGGTAGAGCATCTCAAGTAAATCTTGTGCCCACCCTTCGCCTTTTATGCGATTAAGCATACGCCAAGCCAATACCTGAACACCAGGAACGGTACTCCACATGCTCTCATTCAAACAACGCCAGTGGTTTATATCCGTCTTTGTGGCGTCATTAATTTGCGCCACGCAGTTGCCACACAAGTGAGCATAATCATCAGAACCGCCTTTGCGAGACGGACTTACCTCAAAACTTATCAATTCGCCTGTTGCAGAACAGAGTTCACATGCCGAATTACTTCTACTATTTAACTCCTTTTCAAAACTCATTAGTGTCATTTTTTTTATAAAGTCCAAAGGTACTCTTTTGTCCACAATTTACATAAATCAAAAAGCAATGAAGTTTATTTCCTTCAATTATAACTTTTCTTCAGCACCGTCTTCGTTATTTTAATAGACTTTGCTCAACTCTTGCTAACTCATCTGTGGCTTATCTCAAACTTAAATGTGACTTAAATGTGGTGTAAAACCGAAGGTTAATCCTAAAAATTAGCTTTGGTAAATGACTTAAATAGGTGTAAAATCGTTGATGAGCAAGGAGTGATTTGGTGAAAAGCCAGAGCTGTCCTCTTAAGCTCAAATTTTTAACATTTCTTAGAGGTTGAGTTTTCTAATTATCTGAAATTAATCGACTTATAATTTGTTTTATTAGCTAAATAATTACTACCTTTGCACCGCGTTTTGTATGGGGTGACGAAATATGTTGAAAATCAGATGGTTTTTAATGTTTTTTGTCGTAACTTTGTCCCCCCAAATAGTATAGGATTTTTTTAATTTAATATAAATATGCCAACAATTCAACAGTTAGTAAGAAAAGGGCGAGTTAAATTGGTAGACAAATCTAAGTCTCCAGCTTTAAATTCTTGTCCTCAAAGACGTGGTGTTTGTGTGAGGGTTTATACAACCACTCCAAAGAAACCAAACTCTGCGATGCGTAAAGTAGCAAGGGTTCGTTTAACCAACGGAAAAGAGGTTAACGCGTACATTCCAGGTGAAGGTCACAACCTACAAGAGCACAGTATTGTACTTGTTCGTGGCGGTAGAGTGAAAGACTTACCAGGGGTACGTTACCACTTAGTACGTGGAGCTTTAGATGCTTCAGGCGTAGATGGCCGTATGCAACGTCGTTCTAAATACGGAACAAAACGTCCTAAAGCAGGAAAAGCAGGTGCTCCAGTTAAAGGTGCTCCAGTTAAAAAGAAAAAATAATTTAGTGTAAACTAAGTTTTGTTTATTGGTGTTGATAGGATGAGTAAATAATGGTTAAACATTATTGAAGACAGAAATTGACAGCCGATAATTTTAAGAACTGATAAACAAGAAAAGTAAAATGAGAAAAGGTAAACCAAAAAAGCGAATTCTGTTACCAGATCCAGTATTTCAAGATACTTCTGTAACTCAATTCATCAATAATCTAATGTACGACGGAAAAAAGTCGGTGGCATACGGTATATTTTACGATGCGTTAGATAGACTTAAAGATAAAGCTGAGAAGGATGGTAAAACTCCTCTCGATATGTGGAAAAAAGCGCTTGAAAACATCACACCAAACGTTGAGGTTAAAAGCCGTCGTGTGGGTGGTTCTACTTTCCAAGTTCCTACAGAAATTCGTCCATCAAGAAAACTCTCTCTTGGTATGAAAAACCTTATCCTTTATTCTCGTCGCAGAAGTGGCAAGAGTATGGCTGAGAAATTATCTGCTGAAATTAGCGCAGCTTGCAACTTTGAAGGTGCTGCTTATAAGAAAAAAGAAGATATGCACAAAATGGCAGACGCTAACCGTGCATTCGCTCATTTCAGATTCTAATATTAATAAGAAAAGATAATTATAATGTCAAGGACTGAATTAAATTATACGCGTAACATTGGTATCATGGCGCACATTGATGCTGGTAAAACAACTACGTCTGAACGTATTTTGTTTTACACGGGTGTAACTCACAAAATTGGTGAGGTACATGATGGTGCTGCTACAATGGACTGGATGGAACAAGAGCAAGAAAGAGGTATTACTATTACTTCTGCTGCTATTACAACATCTTGGAAATATAAAGAAGAAGATTATAAAATTAACATCATTGATACTCCTGGTCACGTTGACTTCACTGTTGAAGTTGAGCGCTCATTAAGAGTATTAGATGGTGCTGTTGCCGTTTTCTGTGCAGTGGGTGGTGTTGAGCCTCAATCTGAAACAGTTTGGCGTCAGGCTAATAAATATGGTGTTCCTCGTATTGGTTTTGTTAACAAAATGGACCGTTCTGGTGCTAACTTCTTAGAAGTTGTTCGCCAAGTTCGCGAAAATCTTAAAGCAAATCCAGTTCCTGTAATGATTCCAATTGGTGCTGAAGAGACTTTCTCTGGTGTTATTGACCTTATCAAAAATAAGGCTATCACTTGGAAAGATGATGCAAACCTAGGATCAACTTTCACCTATTCAGATATTCCTGCAGAGATGAAGGAAGAAGCTGAAGAGTGGAGAGCTAAATTGGTTGAAGCTGTTGCTGAACATGATGATGAGTTGATGGAGAGATTCTTCGACAATCCAGATTCAATCACACCAGAACAACTTTTGGCCGTAATTCGTAAAGCTACTATTGCTCAAACAATTACTCCAATGCTTTGTGGTTCTGCTTTCAAAAACAAAGGTGTTCAAACGCTTTTGGATTATGTGGTAGCATTCCTTCCATCACCAAACGATATTCCTCCAGTTGAAGGTACTAACCCTGAAACAGGTGAATTAGAAGTTCGTGATCAATCGGAAAAAACACCTTTCTCGGCATTAGCATTTAAAATTGCTACTGACCCATTCGTAGGCCGTTTGGCTTTCATCCGTGTTTACTCGGGTAAAGTTGTTGCGGGTTCTTATGTGTGGAACTCACGTACTGAGAAAAAAGAGCGTATCTCTCGTTTATACCAAATGAAATCAAACAAACAGCTTCCACGCGAAGAAATCACTACTGGTGATATTGGTGCGGCTGTAGGTTTCAAAGATATTCGTACTGGTGATACCTTATGTGATGAAAATCACCCAATTGTACTTGAATCAATGGACTTCCCAGAACCAGTTATTGGTATCTCGGTTGAGCCTAAGAGTAAAGTCGATATGGACAAATTAGGTGTTGCACTGAATAAATTGTCTGAAGAGGATCCAACTTTCCGTGTTCATACAGATGAAGATAGTGGTCAAACCGTAATTAGCGGAATGG
>JAYVSA010000410.1:0-2126 GCA_043775765.1 Breznakibacter sp.
CCTGAAATGTCAATATCCAACGGGTCACGTAATCCGAAAGAGGCAATTTTGTCGATAAAACGGCGGGGCGATGACTGATATTTATCAAAAATACAGCGCGAAATACCCACATTGGAACTCAATTCAAAGGCTCGCTGAACGGTTATTTTACCATTACCGCCCTCGTGACTATCTCGCATCACCGCGTCGTAAAATTTAAAGGTTCCATCTCGTGTGTCAACCATGTCGTTTAGCGAAATAACGCCATCTTCTAAACCCGCCATCAGCGATGCTAATTTGAAGGTAGAACCCGGTTCGGCTGCTTCTCGGATGGCATAATTGTAGTCATCTTCGAGGTAAAGTCCTTCAGAGGAGCGATGCAAATTTACAATAGCCCTTACGTAGCCCGTTTCAACATCCATGATAACAGCAATGCCATGATCGGCATCATTATCAATTAAAACTTTTTTAAGCGATGTTTCTGTAATATCCTGAATGTCAGTGTCTATTGTTGTAACGACGTGGTAGCCTTTAATGGGTGCAATAACTTCATCAGCAACCCAATGGCCATCTATTCTGCGCCAAGAACATTCGCCTGCTTCTCCTTTTAAAATGTCATTATAAGCCAGTTCGAGTCCGAGCCCTTTTTCGTTATCGGAATACATTTTACCTATGGTTCTTGATGCTAAAGAGCCAAAAGGTAACTTTCTCTGCTCTATTTGAAGGGGAATGAATCCGCCTTTATTGGCGCCTAACCGAAACAGCGGAAACTCTTTGATGCGGGCATAATCATGAAAATTAACACAATTAGGACTTATCAAATAGTAACGATCGCCCCGTTGACGAGCCAGTGAAATAGATGATTTGTAGGCTCCCTCCGATTTGTCGCCAAAAACTCGAGATAAGCACATTGATAGGCTATCTATTTTAGCGTTGAATATCTCATCTTTCATGCCACCAGCCTTGGTATCCATATAAATCTTGTAGCTGGTAACCGAACAGGCCATCGGCTTGCCATCAGACGATAAAATATTACCACGAATGGCATGAATGATAGGTGATTTGTCTTTCTGGCTCTTTGCTTCGCCCGTCCAAATATCGCTCTCAAAAGCTTGAAGGTAAACAATACGCATGAGTATGATTAATCCACCCACTACTGCTAGTACGTAGATTAATCCTATTCGCCATATCATCTCCTTCTTAATATCCATTCCTAATCTTTTTTAAATGTACGAGGTGGCTCTGAGAGTGGCACCAAGTCTATATTCAACTCATCAACACGCTTTTTAACTTGAGAGCGTTTGCTTATAAACATCAGTTCCGAAGAGGTGGTAATAGCCTCTTGTTCAGTGTTATCCAGTTCTTTTAATAATATGTCGTTCTCGCGCAAAAGTCGCTCTACGCCATAATGATTGGTAATATTTAATACCACTAATCCAACGCAAACAAGAAGAAAAATAAGGTTGTCTCCAACCAAAAAGCGCTCAAAGATATTACCCGTTAGAAAGTCTCTATAGGAGTATTTTTTTAACTCCGTGATGACTTTTCTTCCGTAGGCCGTGTCGAATATCTTCTCTTTTTGCTCTACACTCATATTCTCTCAGCTATTCTCAGTTTTGCACTTCTGGCTCTGCTATTAACCTCAATTTCATTATCCGATGGAAGAATCAATTTCCTATTCACCGCTTTAAAAGGTGCAATGGCATTTCCATAAAAATCACGTTCCACCTCACCATCTTCACAATTGCCACTTTTGATGAAGTTCTTTACTAACCGATCTTCTAAAGAGTGGTAACTGATGATGGAGATTCGGCCGCCAACTTTTACCACATCGCTGCACTGGTGCAACATCTCAGTAAGAGCGGCCATTTCGGCATTTACTTCTATTCGAAGTGCCTGAAAAACCTTGGCCAAATGTTTGCTTTGCTCGCGAGATGGCACAAACTTACTTCCCACCACTCTTAAATCTTCTATGTTTTCAAAAGGCTTCACGCTACGAACTGCAACTATCTCACGCACCATTTTGGAGGGGCTGTCTACCTCGCCGTAGAGTCTGAATAGCTTCATCAAATCGTTCTCCGAATAAGTATTGAGCACATCGGCCGCCGTAATGCCCGAATGGTAATTCATGCGCATATCCAGCTTGC
>JAYVSA010000411.1:0-2004 GCA_043775765.1 Breznakibacter sp.
GAAGCGTTTCGGGGAATGTGCCGTGGTAGTTTTTAAAGATTTGAAAAATTATTTTCTGAATGAACTTTGAGTTTACATACCCAGCCTTCATTTTTTCGGTAGTGAAATAGAACGATTGCCATCCGAGGGCAATGGGTTCATCGGGTAGCACTTTGTCGAGCTCGGGATGCATGAAATTCACTTTGCCGTTATAAACCGATGGCTTGGCAAAAAGAATGTACTCAACTCGAGGATCTATATTGTCGGTAATGAATTTATGGCCTTGAAACCACACAACCTCAACGCTTCCTGTGGCATCAGAAAAAATCCCAACGAGACGTCGTGCCCTCCCTTCGCCCACAAATCGAAGAGAGTTAAATTTACCTCTAATTTGTACAAATTGTGCATTCACGTCAATCGAACGAATAGAGTCTATACGCGTTCTATCCACCCATTTATAAGGAAAATGATAGAGCAGTTCTTCGCAGTTAACGGCACCAATTCCCGCTGTAATGACGTCGGCTCTTTTAGCGCCAATGCCCGGAAGGAGTTTTAATTGCCAATTAACTAAATCACTCATTTCTGGAGTTAATAGGATGGGTTATTTATTCTCAAAGAGTGTTCTTGCGGCAGTTTCATCTTGCGCTAGTTGAGCTTTAAGCTCTTCAATAGAGTTGAACTTTTGCTCTTCACGCATTTTTTTTACCAAAGCTATTTCTAAACGTTGATTGTATATATCTTCTTTAAAATCAAATAGATGAGCCTCAATGGTTCTGTTTTCAGGGTTATTTGAAATGGTAGGACGAACACCAATATTAACCATTCCATTCCACCACTTACCATTAAAATGACATTGACAGGCATATACACCATCGCTTGGTATAAGTTTCTGATTATCTTCGAGTTGAATGTTAGCAGTTGGATAATTTATTCTTCTTCCAAGCTGATTGCCATAAACAACCATCCCTTTCAGAGTGTAATTATAGCCAAGTTGTTCATTAGCTAGGTCTAATAAGTTATTGCTCAAATAGTTCCTTATTTGAGTTGAGCTTATTTTTACACCATCTTGCATAACAGAATCAACTTTAGTAATACCAAAACCATACGTCTTTGCAAGTGTTTGATATTCTGAAAATTGATGATTTTCTCCTTTCCCGAAACGGTGATTGTATCCTACCACAAGGTGCGATATTGCCAGTTTGTCGACTAAAATATGAGCAATAAATTCTTCGGTTGTAAGTTGAGCTAACTCTAAAGTAAAAGGTAAAACAAGCACATAATCGACACCTAAGTCATTGAGCATTAAACATTTTTCTTCCACAGAAGTCAGAAATCGAAGTTCGTTTTCGTCTTGATGCAGCACCACGCGCGGATGAGGCCAAAAAGTGATGACTACCGAACAGGCATCGGCCAATTTAGCCTTATTAATTAGCTCATTGAGCAAAGTCCGATGCCCTTTATGAAGTCCATCAAACATGCCTATTGTTGCTACAGATTTAGATAACCTGTCAAAATCGAGATCAGAAAATATTTCCACTTAAAAAATAATTTACTACGCATTTATTAGTACAAAAATAGCCTACTTCTATCAATTTCCAAGATTTATTATTGGCTATTCCTTTTCATCCAAAAATGAGTAATTGGTTACTACATTGTTCATTATAATGTTAACAATATCTCCTTTTTTTTGTTATATTTAAACTAATAGTCTCGTGCTAAGTGAAGATTGATTTGCTCATTAAAAATATCGTTATGAATAACAAGACAATCATGGGGTTTGCGCTATTGCTTCTCCTTTCAGGATGTATGGCTGATGAGTATAAGAACGATCCAATATCGAGTTCACTTGATTTGCAAGCGGGTGTTGCGGTTCCTATTGCCACAGCAAAAGCAGATGTTCATAAATTGGTTTCAAAAATTACCAATAAAGTAGAGTTCTCCACCGATGCGCAAGGTGAAAGTCAAGTGACGGTGTTTCAAGAGGAAGATTCGGTGAAATATTTTGGGCTCAATGATTTATATAGC
>JAYVSA010000412.1:0-1680 GCA_043775765.1 Breznakibacter sp.
GCATCGGGTACGCTTATATATAGTGGATAAATCAAATCAACGCCATCTCGAATGAGTTCAGGGTGAGCTTCTTCGGCAATAACTACCAGTAAATCGCCGTTAATACCTCCTCTACGTGCAGCATTTCCTTTGCCCGATACTTGTAGTTGCATTCCCTCTTCTACGCCTGCAGGTATGTTTAAAGTAATGACTTCTTCTGCTGTTATGATGCCTTCTCCGCTACAAGCTTTACATTTGTTGGTAATTGTTTTACCATCGCCATTACACGTTGGACAAACAGATGCTGTTTGCATTTGACCCAAAATGGTATTGCTAATGCGGGTAACTTGTCCGCTCCCTCTACATGTTGAACAGGTATGGAAATCACTCTCTTTCTCAGCACCTTTACCTTTGCAACTTTCGCACTCGACGCTCTTACGAACCTTAATTTTTTTCTCGGCACCGTTAGCAATTTCTTGAAGGTTTAAAGTGACTTTAACCCTAAGGTTCGTTCCTTTATTAACTCTTCTGCCACCGCCTCTGCTTGAGCCACCAAAGCCACCGAAGCCGCCACCACCACCAAATATGTCGCCAAAGTGAGAGAAAATATCGTCCATGTTCATGCCATGACCTCCATATCCGCCGCCACCGCTATTTCCACCCATTCCTGCGTGGCCAAACTGATCGTAACGTTGACGCTTTTGGGCATCGCTTAAAACTTCATAAGCCTCGGCAGCTTCTTTAAACTTCTCTTCAGAAGCTTTGTCGCCTGGGTTTTTATCGGGGTGATATTGAATAGCCTTTTTGCGGTAAGCTTTTTTGAGCTCCTCGGCAGTGGCATTTTTCGACACCTCTAATATTTCGTAAAAATCTCTTTTTGACATAATGTTTTTATTTCAACCCTTTAACTATTCGCCCACTACAACCTTCGAATGACGAATAACTTTGTCATAAAGTGTGTACCCTTTTTCAACACAATCAATTACTTTTCCTTTTAATTTTGGTGTTGGTGCGGGAATTTTTGTGATGGCTTCATGCAAATCGGTATCGAAGTCGCACTCTTTCGCTTCAATAGGTTTAACGCCCTTTTGAACCAAGAAATCACTAAAACGTTTGTGAATGAGGGTAATACCTTCTTTAATAGCCTCTAAATCGGTTGCTTCATTAAGGTGCGATAAAGCTCTTTCAAAATCATCAACAACAGGTAAAATACCTATTAGAACCGATTCGCCAGCTGTTTTAAGGAGTTCGGCGCGCTCTTTTACCGTGCGTTTACGATAGTTATCATATTCGGCACTTGAACGAAGGTATTTATCATTAAGCTCCGCTAATTTCTTTGTTAATTCCTCTTCAACTGTCAATTGAGGGAGTTCTTCTGCTACAACAGATTCGGTATTCTCCGATGATTGACCATCAGTGATAATCTCTTCGGCTAGATTATTAGTTTCTTCCTTTTCAGCGTTTTCAGCTTTATGTGTATGCTTTGACATAGTTATTTATTATTTAATCTTTTGCACATTAATTCTCTCTCCCACAATTTTACAATAATTCTGCCAAATAGCTAAAATAGCCAAATTGACAGAAAAGCAGACGTTCGCGAAACATTATGGCAGAAAAAAAGGCAGAACCAACTCTTTTAATGAGTCTGTTCTGCCTTTGCATAAAGAAATGAAGTTCTATTTAACCAAACTTTGAAGTTTG
>JAYVSA010000413.1:0-1984 GCA_043775765.1 Breznakibacter sp.
TAACAAAAAGAGCAAATTTGGGAAGCCGCTTCTCTTTACCAACAGAGAGGTGGAGGAAGATGGATCGAACTTAAATACAACGGCGCGTTATAATACAATTTCAGATTTATCGAACCAATACGAGGCAGATTCTACTAATAATGAACTGCTTTTGACGCGCGCTGTTTTATACTCGTCGGTGCTTAATTTCAATAGCGCCATTGCCGATTACGACCACCTGATTGCCCATAATCCACTCAATGCTATTGCCTATTTTAACCGTGCTTACTCGCGCTTTAAGATGGTTGAGATTATTCAAAGTTTGGATGTGGATAATGTGAACATGCCCATGAATCAGAACCTAATGGGCAATAAAAAGAGTGTTGAGGAAGAGCCTAAAAAAGAGACCAAAATATTGGATTACGAGACGGTTATTGCCGATTTAGATAAGGTTATTGCCAGCGATGGCACTCTTGAATATGCCTATTATAACCGTGGTTACGTGCGTAGTATGAACCGTAATTACGATGGTGCGTTGGCCGACTTCTCTAAGGCTATTGAGCTTAATCCGTACTTTGCTGAGGCGTATTACAACCGCGGTCTTACGCTTATTTACCTTCGTGAGGTAAACCAAGGGGTGTTCGATTTAAGTAAAGCCGGAGAACTTGGTTTGTACAAAGCTTATAATGTAATAAAACGATATGGCGTTAAACAATCGGCCACTAATGAAAGTGAAAAATAATGGTTGAGGAGTTTGGACATTTAGATTTAGATAATAGAGAGTTTCGCGACGCTTTAAGGTTGATACAAAATACCAACCACTCGCTCTTTTTAACAGGTAGAGCAGGCACGGGTAAGTCTACTTTCTTGCGTTATATAGTGGCCAATTGTTCGAAAAAATTGGCCGTGGTTGCCCCTACGGGTATCTCGGCCATTAATGTCAATGGCGTTACCATTCACTCGTTTTTTAAGCTCCCGTTTAAGCCTTTAATGCCCGATGATCCTGACTTTTCATTGGCCGATGGTCGTTTGTTTGAAACGCTCAAATATACGCGCAGTCACGTTAAACTCATTACCAATTTAGAGTTGCTTATTATTGATGAGGTGTCGATGGTACGTGCCGATATTCTCGATTTTATAGATAAGGTATTACGTTCTTACACCAAACGACTTAATAAACCATTCGGTGGTGTACAAATACTCATGGTGGGCGATGTTTTTCAGCTGGAACCCGTTGTGAAACGCGACGATTGGCAGATTATGAAGCGGTATTATCAATCGCCCTATTTTTTTGCTGCTCAGGTGTTTAACGAGCAACAACTCATCTCCATAGAGCTCAAAAAAGTTTACCGACAAAGCGATGCCGACTTTGTTAATTTGCTCGATAAAGTGCGTGTAAATCGTATTACCAATGGCGAATTAGCCGTAATAAATAGACGTTACGATCCGAATTATAAGGCGCCAGTAGATGAGTTTTACATCACGCTGGCCACGAAGCGCGATGTGGTCGATTTTATCAACGAAAGACAACTGGATGCGCTAGCGGGGCAGGAGTGTCCGTATGAAGGCGTGGTGGTAGGTGATTTTCCGCCATCGTCCTTGCCAACCAATAAAGTGCTCATTATTAAGGAAGAGTCTCAAATAATGTTTGTTAAAAACGACCAAGATAAGCGGTGGTTTAACGGTACTTTGGCACGGGTTATTGGAATGGATGAAGATGGTGTGCAGGTTCTTTTGGAAGATGGCACCGATTATTTGGTTCGCCCCGTTATTTGGGAGAACATCCGCTATACCTACAACGAAAAGACTAAGAAAGTAGATGAGGAGGTGCTGGGCTCATTTATGCAACTCCCCATTAAATTGGCCTGGGCTATTACTATTCATAAATCGCAGGGTTTAACGTTCGATCATGTGGTGCTCGACCTCTCGGGTGGTACCTTTGCCGGCGGACAACTTTATGTGGCTTTAAGTAGATGCCGTTCACTGGAGGGCATGGTTCTTAAAA
>JAYVSA010000414.1:0-4745 GCA_043775765.1 Breznakibacter sp.
CTGTCTTTTACATAAAAATCAGGATGCGAGGTTAACCAGGTATTATCTGCACCAGTATGATTGGCAACCCAGTCAATAATCACCTTCATATCTAATTTATGAGCCTCATTTACAAGAGCCTTAAAATCGTTGAGCGAACCATAATCTTTTGAAATAGCTTTGTAATCTTTTGCCGCATAGTAACTTCCCAATTCGCCTTTTCTATTGACCTCTCCAATAGGATGAATAGGCATAATCCATAAAATCTTAACGCCCATGGCTTTTAAACGTGGCAAGCTCTTGCTAAAAGCATTAAAAGTGCCCTCGGGTGTATACTGCCGCACATTAACTTCGTAAATAATGGCATTTTTGCTCCATTCTGGCATTGGCACAGGTTTAACGCAGCATGCTTCCGTTACCACTTTCTGCTTTTCAGAAGAATTTGCCTGAGTCGTACAACTTGTCGACAGAATCAGCATGGATGTGGTAAGAAATAGAATCATCCCTTTATTCATAAAAAAAAGTTTTAGGTAAAACAATTATATGCTAGCATGACAACCAAAACAAAGTACCACCCTTATTCAGAGTGGTACTTTGTTGAAAATAGTTTGGTTTGGTATAAATTAGCTTTAACCTTCCTCGCCAACGGTATAGCTTTTCAAAAGCTCCTCTTGAACCTCGGTTGGCACCTTTTCGTATTTAGAAAACTTCATGGTGTAAAATGCGCGTCCACCAGTTATGGAGCTGAGCGATGTAGAGTATTTATTCATCTCTTTGAGTGGAACTTTGGCTTTAATTACTTCAAAACCCTTCTCACTACTCATGCCTTCAATTATAGCTCTACGACCTTGCAAATCGCTCATCACATCACCCATTCTATCACCAGGAACTTTAATCACCACATCGTAAACAGGCTCAAGAATTTTAGGCCCAGCTTCTTTAAATGCCTCACTAAAGGCATGACGACCAGCCAAGCGGAATGATAATTCGTTCGAATCCACCGGGTGCATCTTGCCATCGTACACAAACACACGAATATCTCGTGCATAAGAACCCGTAAGAGGTCCCTCTTCCATCTTTTCAAGAATCCCTTTTTGAATGCCTGGCAAGAAACGTGCATCAATAGCCCCGCCAACAATACAGTTGCAGAAAACCAGTTTCCCACCCCATGGCAGAAGTGTTTCAGAGGTGTCTCGCACGTTTAGCTTAAACTCCTGACCATCAAACTTAAGCGACGTAGGCAATGCCATGCCATCTTCAAAAGGCTCAATTGCCAAATGCACCTCACCAAACTGACCCGCACCTCCCGATTGCTTTTTATGACGATAATCGGCTCGTGCCTTCTTGGTAATAGTTTCACGATAAGGAATGCGTGGCGAATAAAAATCTACTGCTATCTTATCGTCATTCTCCAGGGTCCACTTTACGGTATTCAAATGAAACTCACCCTGACCATGTAAAATGGTTTGCTTTAACTCTTTAGAGTGTTCAATAATAACCGTAGGATCTTCCTCGTGAATACGTTGCAACGCCTCGTTCATCTTCTCCTCCTCCGACTCAGTATGAGCCTTTATAGCCGTTCTAAACTTCGGCTCAGGGTAGTGAATAGGCTCAAAAATATAGTCGCAACCCTTCTCATTAAGCGTATGGTTGGTATGCGTCTCTTTCAGTTTAACCGTGCCACCAATATCTCCTGCCACGAGTTCAGTAACTTTGTGGCGCGTATTGCCTGCCACACAAAAAAGTTGCGAAATACGCTCCTTTGAGCCTTTATTCATATTTATCAAATCATCGCCTTCGCGCACCGTGCCCGACATCACCTTAAAAAACGACACCTCGCCCAAGTGTGGCTCTATGCTCGATTTAAAAACAAATATCGATGTTGGTCCTTTGGGGTCGCACGGAACAGCCTTACCGTCAACCGTTTTAACAGTGTCAAAATTGGCAACATTGGGCACTATTAAACCCAAAAACTCGAGCAAACGGCGAATAGCCATCTCCTTTTTTGCCGATACGCAAAAAACTGGAAACATATCCCGGCCAATGAGTCCTTTTCGTATACCACGGCGCAACTCTTCCTCATCAAGCTCACCTTTTTCAAAGAAAAGCTCCATCAGTTCCGAATCGTTTATAGCTGCCGCCTCCACCAAAATATTATGCAGTTCATCGGCCTTCGCTTTTTCCGATGCTGGAATTTCTGAAATCACTGGCACGCCTCCTTGTGGCCCCCACGTGTACATTTTCATGCGCAAAACATCAACCAACGCATTAAAACCAACTCCCTGATTGATGGGGTATTGAACGATCACAACTTTGTCACCAAACGACTCTTTTGCCTGATCTACCGTCTTCTCGAAATTCGACTTCTCATGATCGAGCTGATTTACCACAAAAATAACTGGTTTGCTGTATTGATCGGTGTACCGAAATAAATTCTCTGTATTGACCTCTATTCCTTGTTTAGCATTCAAAACCAACAAGGCCGTATCCGTAACATTCAACGCCGCTATGGCACCATTAATAAAATCATCCGACCCCGGACAATCAATAATATTAAGTTTCTTATCGAGGTATTCGGCAAAAAACACCGACGAAAACACCGAGTAACCATATTCGTGCTCCACTCTGTGGTAGTCCGATACCGTATTTTTACTCTCCACATCGCCCTTTCGAGCAATAACGCCGCCCACTACAAGCATTGCCTCTGCCAGAGTGGTTACGCCCGACCCACTGCTGCCAAGCAGCGAAATGTTTTTTATTTGTTCTGCTGGATAGACCTTCATAACTCTAATATTTAAAAATTAAGACTCACGTTTATCTGTAATATCAAAATTAATCATTGAAGCGAATTGCGCAACACTTTTTAACACTTTTTTCCAACCTTTTGACCAACAAACAATTGAGCCTTAGCATATTCTAATACCAATTTATTGGGGGTGCCAGCAGGGGCATTCAAAGCTTTTTTACGTTCCAAACGAGTCTGAAATCCACATTTTATTTTCCCCTGCTGTCGCGCTATCGTTGCAACTCCTCGGGCAGTGGTTCCGACGGGCTCCACCAACTGCCCTGTGGGGTTTTCACTTCTATCGCTCACCCACTCCGCCACAAAAAACATCCAAGCGGACCTTCAAAACATCCATTAAAAGAATCCCATAACTTCAAATCTTTATTTCAAACGTTTGAAACATCAAAATCAGAAAAATTAACAATGAATAACTAAATTATCGTAACAATTCATTTTTTAAGGTAGTACAAGTTTCTGTTTGATGCTTATAAGAAATAATCTTGCAATAAAATAGGGGGTGTAATGCTCTCAATTGTGCGAATATTTTAAATTTACGCGAAAATAGCTTAACGCTTAGTTTAAAGATTTTTAGCTATTTTTAAATTAAAAAAAGGTTAAATTTGTGACTCATTAATCATTTCGAATAACTCTCGACTGAATTTAATTTATAGACGAATGACAAAAAAGAAAATTTTGGAAAACAGCAGTGACGATATTCGCACTGGAATGAATGCCGATACATTAGCAAAGGCTTTTCTCGACAATTTAACATACGTACAAGGCACTAATTTGATCAATGCATCAAAAAATGACCTTTATTTGGCACTCTCCTATACCGTGCGCGATAGAATGCTCTCTCTCTGGAACCAGGAACAAGCCTATTTACAGGAGTTGAAACAGGGTAAAGATTTAAAAGTGGTGAGTTACCTCTCTGCCGAATTTTTGCCTGGACCACACTTAGGAAACAATATTGTAGGTTTAAAACTCTACGACGCCGTTAAGGAAGCCCTCGAAGCTTTTGCTATTGACATCGACGAAATTATTGAACTCGAAGAAGAGCCAGGACTTGGAAACGGTGGCTTAGGCCGTTTAGCGTCTTGCTTTATGGACTCTCTTGCTACTATTAATATTCCTGCATATGGTTACGGCATTCGTTACGAATTTGGTATTTTCGACCAAGAGATTCACGACGGATGGCAAGCCGAACTTACCGACAAATGGCTTCGTCATGGAAATCCATGGGAAATAGCAAAACTCGATTTTGAACAAACCATTAAACTCGGCGGACATACAGTAAACACTCGTGATGCCGATGGAAACTACAAAGTAGAGTGGTTGCCAAATAAAGAAATTAAAGGAATTCCTTACGACACCCCAATATTAGGTTACGGTGGCAAAATGTGCAACTCAATGCGCCTGTGGAAAGCCGAAGCCGTTAAATCATTCGATTTTAACTACTTCAATTCGGGCGATTATTACGCAGCAGTAGACGAAAAAATATCCTCTGAAACCATTACAAAAGTTCTCTATCCAAACGATGAGACCGATGTTGGTAAGAGTTTGCGTTTAATTCAACAATATTTCTTCGTTTCGTGCTCTTTACAAGATATGATTCGTATTCACCTCATTATAAACCATGATTTGGATACTTTTCACGAACACTTTGCCATTCAGCTAAACGATACGCATCCTTCTATTGCGGTAGCTGAGCTAATGCGCCTTTTAGTTGATGTGCATAAAATGGATTGGGACAGAGCTTGGTTTATTACCACGCACGCCCTTTCATACACCAACCACACTCTTCTTCCCGAAGCGTTAGAGAAATGGGCAATGCCTCTATTTGGAAGCATTTTGCCGCGTCACCTCGAAATAATTCTTGAGATAAACGCTCGCTTCATGACGCTTTGCCTCGAGAAATTTCCAAACGACTTAGCTAAAGTTTCTCGCCTCTCTATTATTGACGATAACGGTCCTAAGTTTA
>JAYVSA010000415.1:0-3029 GCA_043775765.1 Breznakibacter sp.
GAGTGATATTAATACCCATAGAGGCTTCGACTTTATCAAAGGGTAAAACAGAAATTTTACTGTCAGATGCATTATTTTGTGCAGAACAGAGGTTAATTGCTAGAAATAAAAGAAGATTTGTGACAAAAATATTTTTCATAATTGTAAATTTAATATACAAAAATAGAAATTAAGATAACAATTCATCCATATCAACCTCAGTAATTGTGCCAAATTGCTCATGCGGGCGAATAAACTTATTTGCTGTGGTGGTTTTTCTGCTTTGTAATGTTGCCATTTTCTGTTCTATTGAATCGGTAGAAATAAATCGGTAGACAAATACATTCTTATCTTGACCGATGCGATGAGCTCGGTTAAAGGCTTGACTTTCAGCTGCTTCATTCCACCATGGGTCGAGCATGAAAACATAATCAGCCTTAATGAGGTTTAAACCAGTTCCGCCCGACTTTGTGGTAATGAAGAATATTCTGCATTCCGGATCTTTCACAAATTTATTTATCTCCGCCTCTCTATCGCGCGTAGCTCCTGTTAGTTTAGCATAGTTCCAACCTTTTTGCTGAGCGGCTCCTTCAAAAAGTGCCAAATTACGGGCAAACTGGCTAAATATAAGCACATTATGTTTTTCATCGATTATAGTTTCTAAAGAAACCATAACCTCATCAAACTTACCCGAACTTTCTGTATAATCTACATCCACCAATCGTGGATGGTTGGCAATTTGTCTTAATCTTGTTATAGCTTTAAGCGCTGCAGCTGAACTGTTTTTAAATCCAGAAGAGTTTATTTCAGAGAGATATTCTGTTCGAATGGCAGCTCTGGCTTTCTCGTAATACTTCTTCTGAGGCTCATTCATATCGCAATACAATGTTTGAATTGAGATAGGAGGTAACTCCTTGGCAACCATCTCTTTAGTTCGCCTTAAAATGAAGGGGTCAATTATGTTGAAAAGTTTATCTTCTTCTGATTGGGTGTCTCTAATAGATTGTTTTTCGATAGGATTGATGTATCGAGTTCTAAAACTCTTAAGTGATTTGAGCAATCCTGGGTTAACAAAATTCATTTGAGCCCATAAATCGGCCAATGTATTTTCTATTGGTGTACCCGACATGGCCAAACGGTAATTGGATTGCAGTTGTGTTACGGCTAAATATCGTTTGGAGGTTGGATTTTTAACAAATTGACTCTCATCTAACACAACGTAGTTGAATTTGAAATTACGGAGTTCTTGAATATCACTTTGCATAATTCCATAGGAGACAAGTACTACGTGATATTTATTCAGAATGTTGATGGATTCGCCCTTTAGTCTATTCTTTTCTTGGTAGAGATATACTTTAAGAGATGGTGCAAACTTCTCAATTTCCGATTTCCAGTTGAAAATAAGCGATGTTGGAACAACAATTAAAAATGGAGAAATTTCGGTGTTGTTAAAAATAGAGCTCGTTTCTGGCGATGCTTCAAATAAATCTAACGTGCCAATAGGTTCATCCGAGTTGCTTATAACATCATTTTGCGCCTCAAAAGCAGAAAGAATGAGCGAAATAACTTGAATTGTTTTACCCAAACCCATATCATCGGCTAAAATTCCTCCTAAATTATATTTCTGGAGGTTAGACATCCATTGGTATCCAAACTTTTGGTAAGAGCGTAATTCGGCCAATAATCTCTCAGGAGCCATGATCGAATCTTCATTAATTTGCTTTAAATCAACGTCTGATGAGAAGTTTGAAGCATCGTTTTTAAAGGCTTGTTTATACAGGTGTTGGAGTCCTTTACTTAATTTCAACTCACTTTCGCTTTCTTGCGAATAAAAGAAGAGGTCGAAAAAACGAGTAAACCATTCTTCTGGAATTATAAATATCGTGTTATTTGGCAGTTCAAACTCAAGAATATGGTTTAGTATGTGATTTTTAAATCGCAGGAATGGATATTCAAATTCCCCTATTGTAATGACGGCTTTTAAATCAAACCAATCAATAGATTCATTTAAAGATGCTGAAATGTCGTATTTACCAACAAAGAACGATTGATCGTCAATTTTAAGATCGATCTCAAAATCGTGTAGTTGTAACATATCATAATTGAAGTTGATCCAAGCAACAATATCAAACAAACGGCTTTTGGCATCTTCATTTTCAGATGCTACTTTTGGTACTAAAAGATATTTATTTGTGGTAAAACTACTATTGTTTTCAACCAGTCCAAGCTCCTCAAGCACTTCAAGCTTTAAATCTTCTAGGCTTTTATCTCTAACCATCTTTGTGAAATGGTATTCGCCATCTTTCGTCTTTTTCTGTGAAACAAAAACGGAGTCTTCACTATTTGGCAAAACCTTATAGCCGTTATAATCGAACTCTACCGAGATATTTGGCAAAAGGCCTAAATCTCTATTAAGGTACAATCTCGCACTTGGAACTACATCAATATTCTCAACAGTAAACCCTTGAGCTACTACATCAAAATCCTTTATAGTGCGAATAATGAAGTTGTTTGGTTGAGTTAAAATTGTTTTTGGAATTGTAATGGTTGAATTTCGAAGTGTAAATGGCTCAATTTGACGGAAATTACAAACATCTAAAGTGTACATTCTTTTGGCTACTATAAAAGAGGCCGGATTGGTAGGTAAGAAATTAATGAAGCGGTTCTTATAAAGAATTTCGATGGGTTTTCCCTTGTGCGAAAGTTTTATTTGGTAGGTAATATCTGTTTCGTTAAAAGAGATAGAATAGACGGGTTGGCATAATTCTGGCTCCATAACCACTCTATCATCATCGAATAGAGATTTGATATTAGAAAAATTAAAGAACACAGGAACTTTTGTATCCTTAATAAGCAGAGCGATAGCCTTTTTATTATTGTCTAATAATTGATCGTAAAAATGCTTTAGCGATTGGTTTTTATCCTTATCGGGTTTTGAGTAATCAGCGTATACATCTTCAATAGTAAAACCTTTTGGCAGTTTGTTGTTAATGCAATTTTCAGAAGCGTGGAAGATGGAACGCACTAATAAAATTTCATTAGGTGTTAAA
>JAYVSA010000416.1:0-2350 GCA_043775765.1 Breznakibacter sp.
TTTCTTCGCTCTGAGGAGGCTTCGTGCAATATTACGAGGGGGTAGCATTGCTCTGAGGAGGCATCTTGTATTCCTACCAAAGGGTATCATTGCTTTGAGGAGGCTTCTTGCAATATTACGATTTACAATTCCTACAAAGTTTCTAATAATAAAAAGAAACGCTATTCCTAATCCCGACACCATTAGTAACCAATTACAAAAGACCAACTTGCTATACCCAAATAGATTACTAATTTTGTGAAAAAGAAGAACCCGCAATAAAATTTAAGGCACCATCATCATTAAAACACACTCTCAATTATGAGTTTAAAGGCCATTAATTGCAGTAAAGATGAGATTCAACTTGTTTTGAAAACCAGTGCCATTAAGGAGGAGAACTATCGCTTTTTCCATTTGGGCAATGACAAATCAATCTTTGTACTGGTAAACGATGGTGAAATCGTGAACGTTACAACCATCAACATCGGCATCGCCTCCATCGTTTCAAACTATTTTAAGAGTTCAATTCCCACCGAAAGTGAAGTCGAATATGCCATTAACGATATTGAAGATGACCTCATGAGAAACAAAGAGCTCATGAATAGCCATGTTGATTTATACTCTATGGATGCCCTTTTAATAGAGGCTTTGCGCATTAAACCCAACAAAGAGGCCACTTATACAAGGGTGGAGATAGAGAACCTATTTACACGATACGCCCATCTCTCTATGGGAAAGTCGCCTGTTTTGGATGATTTAATTGTGAGTCGCGAGATCTATGCCCAACTGTTAATAACCCGAGAGATCTTGCATCATCTGAATTACAAGAAATTAATAATTAACGCGAGTTCAATCTAAAAAATGATATAACATATCGTTTTGAGACGCCATAAATGGACGTCTCTACAAAAAACAATGATTGTATTGATGGTAGAGACTCCCATTTCTGTCGTCTCAAGAATTTTATTAAGAGTCAGAATTCTTATGTAGGAATCTCTTTATACGAACCTCCCGAAGCATCAATATAACCAACTTAACAACCTAATATTCCCAATTTATCACCCATAGTTACACTTATACCCTATTCGTGGTACTAAAATGCCCTTAATATGGTATTTACTCTTTTATACCACCTCACCATCTTTGTAATGTACAAAACGATAACATTTCAAAGACAAATAGCATGGCAACAATAGCAAAAAAACTCACCGATTTAATTGGCAATACGCCTCTACTGCAATTAAATAATCTGAAGCTAAAACATAACTATGGGGGTAATATTATTGGCAAACTCGAATATTTTAACCCCGGGCGCAGTGTTAAAGATAGGCTTGGTTATGCACTCATTACATCGGCCGAAAAAGAGGGACTCATTTTAAAAGAGGGCACCATTATTGAGCCCACTAGCGGTAACACAGGTATTGCATTGGCTTATGTTGCTGCATCCCGAGGATACAAACTCATTTTAGTAATGCCTGAAACAATGAGTGTTGAACGTCGGATTATTTTGGAGGCATTGGGTGCTCAACTGGTTCTTACTCCAGGTTACGAGGGCATGAGTGGAGCCATAAGAAAGGCTGAGGAGCTTAATGCATCTATTCCAAACTCCTTTATTCCTCAGCAATTTAAAAATAAAGCCAACGCAGAAATACACCGAGTTACAACTGCAGAAGAGATTTGGAACGATACAGATGGAACCGTTGACATCTTTATTGCGGGCGTTGGCACAGGTGGCACCATCACGGGTGTGGGTGAGGTTTTGAAACGTAGAAATCCGAGAGTTAAAATTATAGCTGTTGAACCGCACGACTCTCCTGTTTTGTCCGAAGGTAAACCCGGTGCGCATAAAATACAAGGTATTGGCGCTGGCTTCGTTCCCGAGGTACTTAACCGTAACGTTATTGATGAAATTATTAAGGTGCGCAATGACGATGCGTTCAGTTTTGGACGCGAGTTAGCGAGCACCGAAGGTTTACTTGTGGGCATCTCTTCAGGAGCAGCCGTTTACGCAGCCGTCCAGGTAGCTAAACGTCCTGAAAACACGGGTAAAAACATTGTTGTTATTCTCCCCGATACTGGCGAACGATACCTTTCAACCCTATTATATGCAAATGATTAATTAAAACAGATAACTAATAACTTAAAATAATATTTCAATGAGCAGTGTAATTGTAAATGGTAAAAAGCAAGAATTAGATGATAGCACAATAGCGCTTTTACATCTAATAAAAAACAACAATGTACAACAACCAGAAATGGTGTCAGTGCAACTCAATGGTAAATTTGTAGAGCGTGAAAACTTTGAAACTACCATTATTAAAGAGGGTGATGAGGTTGATTTTCTCTATTTTATGGGCGGCGGACAGGCTAC
>JAYVSA010000417.1:0-4253 GCA_043775765.1 Breznakibacter sp.
CGACAACAGTGGCTTTGATTTAGGATTAATACAATATACCTCACTCTTAAAATTTGCGATGTATGGTGCCATCATCTCCAATTTCTTTGTGTGGTCGATGAATCTGTTTATCTCGGTTCCACTCTACTTTGCAATTCAATTTGGATTTGCCGTTACGGTTGGGATTATAGAATCGTTTATGGCACGATTTAGAATGGGGCACAACCCTCAATTTATCTTCATACTTACCTCGGTATCGCTGCTCATCTTTTTTGGGGTACTGCTGGTTTTAGGCAAATTTATTTAAAAATTGATTTATGACAGATATCCTCCTCATAGCCATGGCAATTTCACTGCTCTATATGAGCATTGCCAACAGGATATTTACCTATTTGAGAATACTTATCTTTCAAGGCATAATGCTTTTTGGAATCACCTACCTCACACTCAACCAGATAAATGTGATTAACCTCATGCTCATCATGCTCGAAACAATTGTGCTTAAAGCCATTATTATACCGTGGTTTATCAACTACATCATCAAGCGCAATGGCATTACCCGAGAAACAGACCCATATTTGCCAAATTTTATTTCGCTCATAATTGTAACGGCAATTATTGTCGTTACAATAGCACTAACAAGTTCAATAACGGACAATAACATTGACAAAACGGTATTTGTTGTTGCCTTATCTACCCTATTTACTGGGTTATACCTAATTGTTTCACGAAAAAAGATTATCACACACATTATTGGGTATTTGGTAATAGAAAATGGTGTATTTGTATTGTCGCTGGCCGTTGGCAATGAGATGCCCATGCTTGTTAACCTAGGGGTGATGCTTGATATTTTTGCCAGTGTATTGATTTTAGGCGTTTTCTTTAACCGCATTGGCGATTTCCTAAAAGATCCAGATGTGAATGTGTTGCGCAATTTAAAAGATTAACCCACAAACAAATTACTCATGGCGATACCATTTTTCATAATAGCTCTGGCAATAAGTACAATTCTTGTTTTTAATAAAAACACCATTGTAAACTACTCACTTATTGTTCTTTATACTATCATCTTACAACTATTTACACTTTACGAATACAAACACCTTAACATCAGCGAATTTGAACTTTTAACACCCGATTCGCTCGCGGTTTTGCTATTAGGCGTTTTAAGCATTGTTGCAGTGCCAATCTTATTTCATGGTTACCGCTACATTGAAAAACACAACGTTGATGAGACGCCAAAAACAAGAGGACTCTTTTTTGCAGCCATGATCATGCTTATCTCATCATGCGGAATGGCGTATCTGTCAAACCACATTGCTGTTACATGGATTTTTATTGAACTAACAACTCTTAGCGCATCGGTATTAATTTATCACCACCGCAACATCAAAGCACTCGAAGGTGTTTGGAAATATGTGTTTGTGTGTGCCATTAGCATCACTTTCATTTACATTGGGATACTATTTCTCTCACTCTCGATAAAACAAGCTGGCATTAGCGATTTAACATTCGATAAATTGTACGCCAACGCCGATAAGCTCAACCCTTTTTGGTTAAAACTTTCGTTTCTCTTTATATTTACTGGTTTCACCGCCAAACTGGGTCTTGTGCCGATGTATACAGCAGGTGTTGATGCCAAAGACAAAGCTCCAGCACCCGCAGGCGCCATATTGTCGAGCATTTTAATGAATGTGGGATTTGTTGGCATCTATCGCATCTACGCCCTCATGACGCGCACTACCCTACTCCACTGGGCTAACATAATCATCTTAATTGCAGCACTTCTCTCCATATTTGTTGCGGCCGTTTACATGACGCGCATAAAAAACATCAAACGAATGTTTGCCTATTCGGGCATAGAACACATGGGCATTGTGATGCTTGGCCTCGCCGCAGGAGGTATTGGCGTTTATGCAGCCATTCTACACCTAGTACTCCACACGTTTATTAAGCCCACATTACTCCTACAATTCAACCAAATTTACTGGGTATATCAAAGTAAAAGCATTTACGACATTGGCAACTATTTCAAATACAACAAAGCGGGGGCAGTAGTAATTTTACTTGGTTTTGTTTCTGTTACAGCCATTCCGCCATCGGGATTCTTCATTAGCGAATTCCTTATATTTAAAGCACTTTTTGATGCTCATTACCTCATTATTTTGGGGGTTGTTTTATTACTATTGACGACCATATTTTGGGGTTTCGGTTCAAATGTTTTTAAAATATTATTTACCCCTCCTTTAATTATAGACGAAAAACGAATCCCTAAAATATCGCCATTTGAGTCGCTTCCACAGTACTTTCTTCTCGCTAGCGCTGTGGTTTTAGCCTACTATCCCCCTACTCTATTTGTAGCATTAATTAACGATGCAGTAAAACTCGTTCTATGAAAAACAGCAAATATATAGCAATTGATAACAATCAATCCATTCAGCTTTCGGACATACCAACGCTCTCATACACGGCATTTTACATTACAAACATCGATTTACTAAATGAAAATACCGCTCTTCATTGTGTTAACTACTTTGGTTATAAATTAGCCGATGACCAAATCCGATTAATTTGCTGCATTGCAGATGATGACACGCGCAAAATTCTTATTTCGTCAACGCTTGTAACAACCAGTGAAAAACTCGAATCGATGACCGCTCAGAAGGGTGTTTTTGAGAAGTTTGAACGCGAAATAGACGAAAACTTCGGCATTAACTACACTGATCATCCTTGGCTAAAACCTGTTAGATACCCATCAAACCGCGCGAACCAAGATAGTTGCATCAACAACTACCCATTTTTCAACATCGACAGTCATGATTTGCACGAGGTTGGCGTTGGCCCAATTCATGCGGGCATTATTGAACCTGGACATTTTCGATTTATCTGTAATGGTGAACAGATCATCCATCTCGAAATTCAGCTAGGCTACCAACATCGGGGCATTGAGCAACTATTTCTTCAAAAACAATCGCTCCTTCAACACACCTGTTTGGCCGAAACAATTGCTGGCGATACTGTTATTGGACACACTACAGCTTTTGTTAATTTGTGGGAGAGTTTGTGCCAGATAGAAACCTCACACGAAACCTACTTTGCACGCACACTGGCCTTAGAGCTCGAACGTGTGGCTATACATACAGGCGACTTAGCTGCCATTTGTGGCGACATGGCGTATCAGCTTGGCAATGCTGTTTATGGTCGTTTGCGCACCCCAATCATCAATTTCTTTCAGGAGTGGTGTGGCAACCGATTAGCAAAAGGAATAATACGAGTTGGGTATACAAATTACCCATTTACCGAGCATCTTACCACAAGATTAAATGAGATTTTAATCAGTTATGAAAGAGATTTTGATGAGATCTCGCACAAGCTGCTATCACTACCAAGTGCACTCTCACGAATGGAAAAAACAGGTGAATTGAGTTACGAAGATGCTCTTGAAATAGGCGTTGTGGGTATGTCGGCTCGTGCAAGCGGATTAACCAGAGATATTCGGCTAACACATCCCTTTAATCTTTACCCGCAATTAACGCATATTCCTATTATTAAAAATCATGGAGATGTCTACTCAAGAGCACAAATTAGATACGAAGAGATCAAGCAATCAATTGCTTACATCAAAACGCTCATTGCAAATATTCCAAGCCCTAAACCAAAACCAGAAAGGCAATTGTCTCCCTCAGAAAACACCTTTGTAATCTCATTAGTAGAGGGTTGGCGGGGCGAAATATGCCATTGCGTAGTGACGAATGAAAAGGGTGAACCTCTCATTTACAAAATAAAAGATCCATCTTTTCATAACTGGCTTGCGTTAGCTCAAGCAGTTCGAAACAATGAAATATCGGACTTTCCGCTTTGCAACAAAAGCTTTAATCTCTCCTATTGCGGTCACGACTTATAACAAAATTATGCTCAAAAACTTAAAAATACTTTGGCATCAAGGAAAACAGTATATCCCCGATGTAACAACGGCACAAGTATCTGGTATTTTCAAAGGACGTCCAGTAATTTCAATGGAAGTAATTGATGAAAAGGCACTTGCAACATTATGCCCATCTCAGGCAATAGGAACTAATCCTATAAGCATCGATTTAGGCAAATGCATCATTTGTGGGGAGTGCGCCTTACAATATCCAAATAAGATAAGGTTTACAACAGACTATCATTTGGCCACCAACCAACGCCATGATTTAATTGTAAAGGCAGGTGTAGATACTCCAATAACCGTAAATCCAGAACTCGTAAGAGCTGATATACACAACCTTTTTGGC
>JAYVSA010000418.1:0-15140 GCA_043775765.1 Breznakibacter sp.
AAGTTGCCCGAAACCACACCCGATGAAATTGAGCTCAAAGCCCGTGCCTACAAGAAGTTTGCCGATGGTAAAGGTTATACCTTTTTAAAGGCCATGGCCTCCTGCACACTATTAGCGGTAAGATCAATGCTTGTAGTTCGGAGTTGGGTAGCCTCTTTTAATCGTTCGGCACGTTCTTTTTTATTTCGTTTGAGCAACAACGATATTACCTCTTTTTCATCGCCAGCTAAAGTTTTAAATGCCTCGTCGGCAATTCCCTTCTCAAGTTCTTCGCGATGCGCCAAACCAACAATGGCATCGCCACACTTTATGTGGTGGTCTAAAAAATTGAGTGGTTCGCCAGGGTTGTGAGATTCGAGCCAGAGGGCAATTTTGCAAAGCTCAACGGCCAATGGATTTTTATCTACTCCATAAATAGATTGCCTTATAACCTGTTTCATGGCTTTGCGTATGGCCAACGGGTTTGGTTGCTCCTCATCGGTTTGCACACGAGCAACCTCTAGGGCTATGCGTCGTGCGGCACTGAGTAAGATATGTCCGCTTCCACAGGCAACATCGCACACCTTTAGTGAAAGTAACGATTGTACGGTACCCTCTTTATTCTCTCTCTTTTTGTAATAGGCATTGGTGCGATCTTCAATTAAATATTCCAACGAATGTTTAATAAGAGGTTGCACCAGCTCTTCTGGGGTGTAGTGGCTACCGCTTGTTCCACGCTCGCTACTTGCATCAAAGGTTACGCTTAGGCTATCGCCACCAACTATTGGATCAATTTTAAGTTTAAGCTCAAGCAACCCTTCGTAAACCGACCCAAACTCCTCAACATCGAGTCCACCATAATTAACAGCAATGAGCACGCCATTTTCATTTTCAAAATACCCCAGTGCCTTCATTACTTTAAGCAACACCGCATTACTCAAGTAGCAGAGATGTAAATCGTATTGAGCCGAGGTTATAGCACCGTAACTAAAGAGTTCGCCTTGGAGGCTCATTATACCCAATTTCTTCCCCATCTCTTTATCCTCAAACAGGGAGAATGTGCTAAGCAAAGATTGCCACAGATCGTAATGTCTTTGCGCATCGGGCGGTTGTAACTTACGCGCCATTTTGCGCAAGCGCATTAAACTAAAATAGTTGAAATATATTTGGCTAAAACGTTTAGTTTCGGGCGTATTGCTTTCGGAATAAACCAAATTACGCTCCTCAATTACAAACAAGAAGAGTAAACGATAAATAATACGCAACTGATGGCGATAGTATCTATCTTCATTAATTTCTCCATTCTTGAACGCTTCGCGTAAAAGGCTATTTTTGGGGTGATTAATGAACCCATTGGCTAAGTCGAGAATTGAATCTTTAACAGCATCGCCCAACTTGTTGCGTATGGTACTTCCAGCCTCTAAACCCTGTTGATGGTATTTTTCGATGATACTATCGGCACCACCATCCATCTTTCTAGGCATACGGCTAGCATGCAACAAACGATAAAGGGTAACGAAATCGGAGTAAAGATCCTCCTCCATCATTTTTTGGAGGTTAAACTCCACGTAACTCAATCGTGTAATACGGCTAGCATCGCGCAATAAGCGTAGACATTTGCCATTGGTAACCACCCCATAGAGATGTTCGCTGTAGTTAAGATACTCTTGCACCATGGCATGAGGCGAAACTCTAAGCTTTTTATTTTCAGGTCGTTTATCTAACGATTCGTAAAATCCCCCAATATAAATAGGCAAGCCATCTAACTGACTATCGCGATATCCAATATTAAAAGCTTTACCATTTAACTCTTCGGCTTGAGCGTTGTAACTAAGCGTATAACCTAAATTGCTCAAAAGCGGAACCACCCAAAAGTTTCGTGTTTCGGTAGTTGCTGTTTCTCCATTTTTAAGTCGCGAAAGCTTGCTCTGAAAGATTGCCCATTGCCCTTTAGCATCTTGCCAAGCAGAACTAATTTCATCTTTAAGCTTTGAATTTGATAATTCACTAGAAAAATCCTTTCCCTGCTGAAAATCTGCTTGCTCAGAGCGAATCTTGGCAAGTAAATCAGATGAGATAATAGACCCTTGTATATCAATAGATGGAAAAATCATAACTATTTTTTGTTTTGCAAATCACTTATAATAAGCCCAATAACGGTAAGCATTAAGGAGCAGACTAATAACACTTTACAATTTAGGATTAGGAATCAGTATATAAACACCCAAAATATCAGGTGGCAATACAGGTGTAACCGCCTCAAATCGTTTGGCACCCAAATATTTGGCAAAACGGGTATGAGCATTAACCAATTCATCCGATCTGTTAGCAACTACTTTTATAAAATCGGGATGCAACTCCTCAAAATGCTTTAACTCTTTATCAAAAACTACTTCTTGTCTCTCTCTGCTTATATCTAAAGCACTAGTTGAGTTTAAAAGCGATTTGCACTCTTCGCTACTTAATGCCGTAATATCCTCAACACCTTGTTGATAGCCCCACAAAAACATCTCTTCTGAAACCATTTCATGTTGTTTTGCCACTTCTCTAATCACATTTCTTACTCTAAATTGAATAAGTGTAGTTTGAGTTTCTACAGAATCGGTTCTAAAGACAGAGGCGCGAGCTGCTTTATTATCTTTTAGCTCTTTATCTAAGGAGTTAGCAATTAATCGGTGACAGAGTTGCTCAACAAATCTATGGTTTCGACCAATGTACCTGAAGCCTAAAGGGGTTGGAGATTCAAATGAGATATGAATCTCTTTCTCATGTCCCAAAGCAGTGGCCAACCAACTATCCATATTCGTTTTACGAAATATGTAACCACCTTTAACTGATTCAAAACTAGCTCCAAGAAGTTTGCCCGCAGAAACAACAAACGATGCGAGTGTAGCGACATCTCCAATAGCCTCATCAACCTCTTTAAGGTCTTTATTAACATCTTCGGGCATAATGCTCATGTGAGCAAAAATGGAGTGTAATTTGAGCGCTTTATCTCTAGCAAGTTCTATCTCATTGGTGATTTCCAAATCAAGCTCATCTAACTCAGCACTCGAGCCAAAATCGAGTCGCATCTGTTTTACATACTTATTCTGAGCTTTATCTGGATTCAAAAGCACCTCTTTTAGTACTTTGTCCATTACAGACCTGTTATCTTCTGCTAAAGCGATACTCACCCCAGAGGTATTCTGTATTCGCTGTATTTTCTCAATAATAATTTTCAAAACGACAACATCCATAGGATTATCCTCGCCAAAAAGAACTTTTACATCAATCGTATTTTTGAGCTCCCCATCTTTATTCAACCAGCCAGGTTGTCCATATCTATCAACACGTCCTTCGCGTTGCTCTAATCTATTAGGATTCCAAGGCAAGTCGTAATGTAATATGGAATTAAATTTATCTTGAAGGTTTATTCCTTCGCTCAAACAATCGGTAGCTACTAAAATCCGTTTAGGGCTATTAGCCATCTCATCTATTTTCTCTCTACGTTCATCATCACTTAACTCACTAGTGATAGCTCTAACATCGACACCCTTAGGTAAATTTTCTTTCAATATTTTAGCAACGTAATGGGCAGTGGCAATAAAACGACAAAATACAATAGGACTCTGCCCCTCATTTATCCAAAGCTTAATTTGATCTAAAGCAACTTTAACTTTGTTGTCCTTTTTAACATTAGATAACTCCTTTGCTTTTAACGATAATTGATGCAATTTTTCCCATTCGGTAAGAGTTAAGGATGCTCTGTCAATGAGTTCTATTTGCTCTGTATCGCTGCGATCGTCCCATTTCTCAATAGTAGGATTTTGAGATACTTCATCATCTGAGATCTCAGAACCATCTTCTACTTTCTCTTTACGTCGTTGCAGCATCTCATAACCAGCGGCTGGACTACTCATAACACCTCTTAGCAAAGATAGAGCAGCAAAATATTTCATTCGCGCTTTATTCTCCGAAATACCCTCAGTACTTATACCCCTTGCAAACTCCAACACATCTTTATACAAAAGAGAGTAGTCTGATGATGTTATCATTTGGTACGGTAACTCCTTTGTAGTTCGTTGAGGAAAAGGACTATCACCATCAATCCACTTCTCAATATTCTTCCTTTTGCGTTGAATGAAATGTGAAGCAATTTTTTTCTTTTCTGATGTGGTCAAATCATCTAAATCATATCCTTCAAATTCTGAATTCAAAAGACCTAACAACGATTTAAACTCCCCATCTTTTCCACTATGCGGTGTTGCAGTAAGCAGTATTAAATTTTGATTTGGATTAGCAGCTACTTTTTCAAGTAATTCATAACGCTGTTGGCTTTGACTGCTCTTATTTAGATCGAGATTTTTAGTACAAGTATGTGCTTCGTCAACCACAACAAGGTCGGGGGTATCTTTTAGAAAAGCTGGCATTTTTTGTGAACCATTCTTCACATAATCAATAGAAATTACTTGAAATGGATAGTAATTAAAGACATTAAGTGTATCATCACCTACTATTTTTCGTTCTAATCCTGCCACAGTACTAGAGCGAACAATCACGGCATCTATATCTAATTTATCGGCCAATTCCTTTTGCCACTGTTCGCACAAGTGAGGTGGACACAGTATGGCAAATGAACGTAGGGAACCTCGTTCTTGAAGCTCTTTTAAAATCAATAATGCCTCAATGGTCTTTCCAATACCAACATCATCAGCAACCAACAAGCGTGTAACAGGCTGTTTTAAAGCCATGATAAGAGGAACTAATTGGTATGAACGCGGACGAAAAGACAACTTACCCATACAACGGAATGGCCCACTTACCTGACGAAAAGATAGTCGAGCCGCGTCGTACAACAATTTAGCAGTAAGAAAACTATCCAAATCAGACTTACTAGGCGTCTCAAATTGATCCTCTTCAAACTTATCAAAGTGTTGTAGAATTGGCTCAAAAACCGTTATTAACTCATCGTCTGAACTACCAAACGGCTTGAGCAAAATAACTTCATTATCTATTGATGGTTGCACTACGCAACGTCTTCCTCTGAATTTCACAAGCGTTCCCGCCTTTTTGAATTTACTATCTAGCATCTTTTCTAACGTACTTTTCTAAATATATCTTGTCTTCTTGACACAAATGATTCCACCGATTCTGAAGTATCATCCCAGACTAGAACATCAAAGCCAGCCAATTCTAAAGCCTTTCGCTTTTTATCATCATCAGCTTTTATAGCTCCATTCTTATGAATTCCACCATCTACAAACACCAACGCATTTTCATTAGAATAGACAAAATCAGGTTGAATATAGAATTTCTCTAAATTGAAGTTTGTGTAGTTTGGCAATTTAAAACCATTTTCAAACAAATAGTCAAGTAAAACTTTTTCTCCTGGGCTTTTGGGATGTACTCCCTTTGTTAATTCAGCGTACTTTTCTTCGTAAGTTGAACCAACGGTATCATCTGATTTTGAGGAAAGGAGAAGTTCTAATGCACTAATTATTGAATGTCGGTCAATAACACCATGGTCTCGCTGATTATAATAAGACAATAAGTCATCGTAGCTAGCTTTCGGGCGATTCGGATAACTATCTTCATGTGACTCTAATCTATAGCCGCAAATTTCATAAGCCTTTTTAAATATCTCTTGAAGACGAATTGGTGTTCGAGCAATATCCTTTAACACACCGATACTACCCTCAGAGGATTCATAAATCATAATGTTTTTACTCTCCTTTTCGCCCATTAGCTGTGCTCGTACTTCAACAGACTCAATATTATAAATCTGCTCAATAGCTTTTAATAAGGCATATTGTAAAGAAATTACACCTTCCTCTGTCAAGCCAAGTGATTTTACTGGCTGAATATACAGAACATCTGATGTGTCGTAAGTAAACAACTTAACATTGGATGAAGGATCATCGGGATTAGGATTCTCTAATTGCTTTTTTGATTTAAAAAAACCCGAACGAGTACCAATATCGAAACCCTCATCTTTCGATTTTCTCCACTTTTTATTAACAAGAATAAGTCGTGATGCTGGTGAGAAAAACAACTTCATTAGCTCATCACCCTCTATTCTCAAAGAGATTTTGGTTGCATCAATTAAATTATTGGTTGAATTGAGATACATATCCATCTCATATCCCTCAGAAGATCGAACCTCTTCCATACATGAGATACGCTCAGAATTCTCAGACTGAGCCTCTTCAAGTTCTAACAAATTCTGAATTAGCTCAGTATTACCAGCTGTAAATTGTACTCCCGTAATTGGGTCTTGATTTTTGCCTTTACCCTCATCTTTTCCATAAAAGGCATAATTGGTCTCTTTTGAAATCTTTAGTTCGGTTAAATCAAGTGACACGTCATTTGGTGTTATTCTTGTAATCTTATACTTTCCACCGTTGTGGTAAATTATATTATTAGGGCCAAACTCTTTTAACCCAATAAAACGAGGGCGAGATATAGATTCATTTGTATCCCTCCCACCCAAAAACACACGAATCGGTAAACGAGTAAAGTTATAACCAGGAAAAAAACCTTCAGATGCCAGATAACGGAAAGTATAAAATTCAGACAATGTGGAACCCCCATTTCTATCCAAATTATTTTCAAGTAGTTTTTTTCTTTCTATAGCTCGAGCATAAGAAATTCGCGCTTCTCTCTTTTTATCCTTATCTTTAATTATCGGACTTAGTTGCTCCTTATGTGCCTCATTCATTTGATTTAAAGCATCAACATACATTTTCCGCCAGCGCAATAATCGCTCCTCTAACTCAGTTGGAACTCCTTTAATTTGCTTATCTAACCAACTATCCGAATACCACTTAGCTTCGTCTAGTCCACCAATACTTTTCGTAATATTTAAAACAACCCTCTTTATTTCAGAATAATTCCCATCTATAGCATCTTGATATTTGTCCTTTAACTCTTTCTTGAGCTTTAATGAACCGCCTGAAGACAAATCAATTAAGTCCGTTAATTTTGATGTAAATTCTGGGGCATCTATTAATGATATTACTGTTGCATTGATATGTGATTTTATCAACTCCTCATTAGTTAAATCAATTCGTGGAGCTTGTACAATACCTGCAACCATCTTCACAGGATCATTAAAATAGTTCTTATCGTGTGGCGAGACCTTTGATGCATAGGTAAACACCAATGCTGATTGTCCACTTCTACCTGCACGCCCACTTCTTTGGGCGTAATTAGCAGGGTTTGGTGGGACGTTCCTCATGTGTACAATATTCAAACTAGAAATATCAATTCCTAATTCCATTGTAGGAGAGCAATACAATGCACTTAACTCTTTAGCATCGCTAAACTTCTTTTCGCGCTCAACTTTTTGTTCATTTGAAATTTGACCAGTATGCTCAGCCGCAATATATGATTTAGGAAGATTAATAAAATCTTCTTTGTACAGTTTCTTGAAATACGAATGTGGCTTTAACAGTAATTCTCCACCCAAATCAGTGTATGCTGTGCGATCAATTATCACATTTTCACCATCACCCTTTTTCCACAAAACAGAGGATAGAATAAGCTGATATCCTATCTTCTCACCCTTCTCTCCAGCAATCTTCTCTTTTCTGAGATAATTGAGATCTTTAAGTAATTCTAGTAAATCTGTTAAAAACTCTTTATATTGTTCTGATGTTGGGGTTTCTAAACCTGCATTTCGGAACGTAAGTTTTATAAATTTCGACAACCTACTTTGCGACCCAATACTCTGAACGAAAACCTCTCTTGAAGCTTTATCATGCCCATCAACGGACAAATAATTGGGTGCATCTAATTTCTCACCTCTATCTAAAGACCAAAGTTTATCCTTATTTAGCTCGTTATTTAACTCATCCTGAATCCGTAATCGATTCTCATAACGCAACATTTCAATATCAACAGCATACAAATTCCTGAAATAGTTAAGAATCTGCAATACAAAATCTCTTCGTTCTTCAAAATTCATATTATTAAGCAGAAGTATGCTATTCCAAATAGAGTCTTGAGAACAATGTTTTTCTAGTCCATCATAAGTTATTTCCAAAAGTGCTGTTTGCTCTAGATTTGGTAAAATATAACGCCATCCTCGCTTTAAGTCCTGTATTATTCTGTATGATATATAATCTCTAAAAATTTTTCTATTACGTTCATTTCCATGAGTTGAAGGGTTCTTTGCAAACTCAGATTCATCAAGTTTGAGAGTATCCTGTACTTTATAAATAAGCTCATGTATAGTAAGTTCTTTATTCTCTTGGCTCAAGACTTTCTCTATTGCAGAACGAAGTTGTACAACTTGAATAAAATCATTGAAATGTCCTGCTTGTAAAGATGCATCTTGCCTATTATCAGTAAAGCTCATTACCTTTTGTTCCTTCAGCTCTTTATCGTGACGATGAAGAGCGAGCAAGGTTTGCAAAGTTAGTAGTGTTGTTGAAGTCGATCTACCCTCGTTCCCTAGTGAAATAAGTTTAGTTTTTTCACTTAACTTGGAATCTTGATAAATAACACCACTAGTTAAATCAAATACTAATGGAGCTGGAACGAACCATCCCTTTACACCACCATTGGGCGTTTCGGAATATGAACCATCAATATTTACATAAACCACCTTTGGAAGCAAAAACTCCTTTGAAGGTATTATTTTGTCATTCTTTACAAATGAACTTGGCAATAGATCAAGATAATCATTGATATCGTGAAAAGTATCCTTCTCTATGACAACATACCCATCAGTGTAATGATTTAACTCCCTACTGTCTATTTTTTTACTATTTTTCTTTAAATCATCTTCATTTTTTGGATTCTTATTATCATCAAAATCGCGAAAAACAAATTTTTGGTCTCCTTCAAAATCCTTTCTTACACAAATAAACTCCTCGCCACTTATCCTACTAAAAACAGTTTGAAAAACGGGAATATCTTCTTTATACCCCTCACGCTTTATAAAGGGATTTGGTTCTAACGTTGCATAACGATTCTCTCTCGATTCAAGTGTTAAGTAAACGTATCCCGTTTGAGAGATAAACTGATGGAGTCTAAATGGTAATATTGAATCCTTCTTTCTTGCCTTTACACTTTCAATATTTATCTTTTCTGCCCATATAAGAATTTCAACAATCTTTTGCTTGCATATTTCAATATTACAACCAGTTACTTGAGAAAGTTCGGCAGCAATTATTGACAATGATTTTGGGGTGTTACGCTTTTTAAATTCACCCTCTTTTTTGACCGCAATCTCACGTTCTAACCAGATAGCTAAAGCATTTGATATAAGCTTTTCCTTAGAATCATTAGTAATTGGATTATTTAAAACTTTACATAAATCATCTTTGGTAGGTATAAGATCGATTGTTGAATAGGTTAAAGATTCAACAATAACACTTTCAGAACTAAAACTATCTGCAAAAAATCTAGAAGCTACTTGTGCTACAGTCAACTTTTGCTCTTCAACAGTGCCAGTAGCCATAGTAGCTGATGTACCAATACATATAATGTTCTTATTCGTAGCTGATGCTTTTATTCGTCGATTTAACATCGAAACATCGGCACCTTGCCTACCTTTATAGACATGGAGCTCATCATACACTAAGAAATCAAGATTTTCAAGAAACGATTTCCGTATCAATTCATCCGACTTTCTTACCATCAAAAGTTCCAACATCATGTAATTTGTCAACAAGATATTAGGGGGATTCAAAATCATACGTTCTCTATCCTCTTGCTTCTCTTGACCAGTATATTTACCATAAGTAAAAGGCAATTTCTGACCCGTTCTTTTGATAAAATTAGTCTCAAATTCGGTAAGTGCTGCAAATTGGGAGTTAATTAATGCATTTAGAGGATATACAATTATAGCTTTAATTCCGATTGAGGATTTCTTCTTAAATAAATGATTAAAAATGGTAGAAATATAGGTTAAACTCTTTCCTGAACCAGTTCCTGAGGTAACGACAAATCCCTTCCCTTCATTTCCTTTTAAAATCGCCTCTGTTTGATGCTTATAAATTGACCATGAATTACCTTTATCATCGTAAAATATGTCATTAAATTGAGACTCTAGGCTTCCAGCATTAACAAGATCTTCTACCTTACCTCCAGACTCAAAAGAGGGATTAAACTGAATTAATGGCTCAGGATATAGATTTCCAGAATCAAATTCAGACCTAACAGTATCTAAAATCTTAGGATCAGCAATATTTAAAAATCCATCTATATAGGACTTATAATCATCAAGAATGTCTTTATGTAAATCAAAGATGTTTGTAGACTTGTTCATCGAATAATTATATTATTAAGGTTTAAAAGGATTTTGACTCTTCTATTAATTGAAATTTATAAAGTTGTATTTCCCTCTTAATTGATCCATTTAGAATGATATACAAAGGAATTGCATCTATGCGATGAGATAACTTATCACAACTAAGCATTAAGTTTCCTACAGTTTCCTCACTTAAGATTCCTATAGGTTCCTCACTTACATTTTTTAACTGAATGAGATCCGATTGAATCTGTAGCAT
Source organism: Breznakibacter sp. (assembly GCA_043775765.1). Classification (GTDB taxonomy): domain Bacteria; phylum Bacteroidota; class Bacteroidia; order Bacteroidales; family Marinilabiliaceae; genus JAGPHP01. Next base: position 10,479 of record JAYVSA010000418.1, read on the forward strand.
TTCTCTTAGCATTTTACTTTCGGTTTGAAGACCTTGTTGTATCTTCTTTTCTACATTACCTTGATTATGAAATTCTATAGGTTTGTAATCATTATACTTATATATTTCCCAAAACGTCTTAACTAATTCAAGTTTTACTTTATCTTTTACCTTAACTTCTTTAATAAACTCCTCAAAATCAGTTGTATCTTTAAAAATCTGATTCCAAAATGGTTCGCAAGCAATTGAATTGTGTTCTGGATTAGAGCTAAGCATTCCTAATCGCACAAAGTTATCAATATAATAATCGGGTGATTTCAGGATTAAATCTCTTATTCGTTTACATGAATCTTTTGCTAGAATAATTTGATGTGTGTTTTTAGCTACACTTTCCACACAATTATACAAAAGGTTAAGATGTAGTGAATTAAATTCTAATTTCTGCAATTCTATATAATTGGACAAATGTGATTTTCTAATATCTAGAATCTCCTTTTGACTAAATATTATCCTGTTATATACCTCTAGGTTACTCTTACTTGGAGTTAAATTTAACAAAAATTGATGTGGATATTGATTCGGTTCGCCTTCTAATTTCTCTTTCAAAATCTGTTTATACTCTCCTTGTACAAATTGATATTTCAAAGTTAAATCAACATCATTCTGTTTATCCAGAAGTCTTAGTAAAAGCAAATGCAATTGAAAATCATAATAATTAATATTTATATAGAAAACAATTTCAAGAAATAGTTCAAATTCAGCTTTTGTTTGAAATAAAAATATATTTTTAAAAGTTAAGTATTCAATAGCATCACCTATTTTCTTTTGCTCAATCCACTCATCTAACTGTAAAAATGCTTCTTGCTTTCTTAAAACAAATAGTGATTCCAGAAATTTTACTTCCAAATAGAAGTAAACTCTATTATAAAAATAAGTTTCAAAAGTTTTAAAGGTATTTATTGATCTTTCTTGCGTCACTCTAGTACCACTAAATAGTTGCGATAAGACCTTAAATAGTTTTTCGTCAACTTTTACCGAATCCTCTTCATCATCGTTTAACTTCTCTTTTAAAACATAACAACTAGACTTATCAGACCCCATTGGCAATTTAATATATTCCTTTTCAAATAGGCGTTTGAACGAATTTGGATACTTATATTTTATCAAATAAAGTAAAAGATAATCCTCAAACTCCACATCACTTTTAATTAACCTATATTGACTTAAATAAGAATTTAAAAACCGCTTTACGTCACGAAATGTAGGTAAGAAATAACTTATTGTGTCATAATGGTTTTTTAGATCTGATTCATAAAGTACTTTTTCTTCTATCTTAATAGAAATACCGTTTAATAAGGACGATACAAAATAATCATATATCCTACCATAAGGTCTTAATGGTATTGAAATTTCCCACGTAAAAAATTTGTCGGAAAAGAAAGAATCTTCATTTTTATACTTTTCATCAATAATTTTATTAATGTGCTCCTTGTCATATGCCGTGAGAAATATGATATTATTTAATGAAGCATTACCATCTATCAATTTAAAAACCTCAATAATCTCATCAGCAAGAAGCCGATCAAAGTCTTCAATAAAAACCAATACTCTTTTAGGTAAAAGAGTAATAGCTTTATTAAGCTTAGATTTTTTATCATCGTCATTATTTAAACTAAGTAAATCTGCTATAAATGACACAAATTTATTTTGATCAATTATTCCTATTGCTTTTAAATAGTCTTTAACCAAAGTTGAAAACTCAGAACCATAACCTCTTAACTGAGAAAGAAGAATTCTGAAGAAATATTCTTGAATATTTTGAGCATTTTTAGAATGACGTGGATTAAATTTTACAACAATAAAATCATCATCGCTTATGCAATTTCTTAATAGATTTAAATACGAAGATTTACCGCTACCCCAACTTGCAATAATACCAATGCTACAGGAACTGCCGAAAGGAATTGATTTAAGCTTTTCTGCTAAATCAGTAACTTCCTTTGTGTAATCCAATAAATCATACTTAGAATCTGATATTGGTTGATCCTCAATATAACCATTAAACTCTCCAGGTGTAATTCCTGCTTGAGTCTTCTTTATATCAACAGCTTTGAGGTTTTTTAAATAAGATATTCCCGTAATTAACCAGAATACTAAAAGAAGAAAAGAGATTACATCTAAATAAGCTATAAAGGAATTTCGAGGAAAATAGACATACTCATGAATATATATATTGTGAATTCTATAATATGAATAAATTATTAGTAAAACTGAGCATAAAATAATTTGGAAACTGGAAATGACAAATCTATTTTTCCATAATACCCAAAATCTATATATCACATATATGAGTGAGGTTAAAAAGAATAATGATGATAAAAGTGTCGTTTTAAATTCAGGTAAAATCAGTACATATTTATCAAACAATGCAAGGATAAAATCTTCTTGGCTAAATAAAAGGAATAGGATTACAGAGTATGCAAACAGCAATCTGCTATTTGTTCTAAAAAAATTTAACAGTTCTAATTTGAGGGTCTTTAAAAAAGATGGTGTGAAAAAAGATTTCAATTTTATCAATAGCCTCTCGACTTGAAGTAGTTCAATATTTTTCATTTTAACTGGCTATTGATTCTATTGTAAAGAAGTCATCATACTTTATTCTATAAAAGCAACTTAAGTATCTGGAGTAAATATTTTTAAGAAGCATTAACTGAATACAGTTATCAAAGATATCATAATTTACAATTTTTAGGCATCAAAATTGCTAAATAACGAAGAATACATTTCGTCTTCATCTCGACGTTAAAAATCGCTTAATTATTTAATTCAATTAAAATATTAGAGAATAATATGGAGCAAATAAATACATCGTTAGATGCTGTTGAGCCACCTGTGGTTGAACGTCTTAAAAATAAAACCGTTATAAAAAAAAGATTAACCTATTTTGAGGATTATGTAAATAGGCTTGTAACCCATATTTCACAAAACACTCCTTCTCGACTCGCAGGCAAAATAACTTTGGCAAATTGGATATTAATAAATTTAGTCGTAATTGCTTATTTTGCAGGAAAAGCGAATGCCCAGACTTTAACCCAATTAACTGTTGTTTATGAAAATTACAAAATTATAGGGTTGTCATTTATAATCGCAAACTTAACAGCATTAATAGTTTTTGAAGTAGTACTTGTACTTAAAATTGTTGCGAGAATAGTACTAGGAATCTTAACGTTTATCTTATTGTCATCTCTTATATTTTGGGGATATAAAAAAGTTATGAAATAGTTTATTAATTAATAGTTTATTTCTACATCGACTCTGACTATTCCTAATTTCTGCCATTCACCTTGTCTGAAATCTTTTCGACTTCTAAGATTTCCAATTACGTCAGAATTTTCATTAAACCTACTGACTTTCCATTCTTTAGTATCAGTTATCCCGTTATTATAAACTATTTTAATGTATGCCGATTTATATTGAAGTAAAAGTTCTTTAAATTCATCAATATCATAAGGATACAGCTGAATTTCCAATTTATCTAATGAGCTATTTCCATTAGACTCAACATCATGAAGTTCAATGTTGGTATCTTCGGATAAATCAATTTGTTCTGTAATTTTATCATAATCATTATGACAAGATTTGCACAATATTCTAAAATTTTCATTAAGTGGATTATGTAAACCAACAAATACACTTTCAAAATCATTTAAATCAACGTCTATTAAATTTGTACCATCTAAATATTTATTGCAAGCTTCTCTAATTAACGTTTTTCTTTCTCGTCCACTAATATGCGCTGCTTCTAATTTTTCAGTTGTTCCGCACTCTTCACATTTCCCAATTTCTTTTTTATAGCCTTTTGAGATTTTCGTTTGAACAATATTACGTAATCTTGGCCCAATAAATTTTTCAAATTCTTTGTAATCTCCAGAATAAAATGCCATTCTTTTTTCGTTTTATATTATTAGACAACAGGTTATACTCCTTCTTAATGTTAATCAATAAACATATCAATTGTTTATCCTAAAAACTCAACCAACGAATTTACCTCTTCGATTGACAGTTTTGTACTACACATTTTACCAGTTGCTCCTCTCGATGGTAAATTAAGTAGAATGGCACTACCATTAAAGACTTTATCATTGCTTTTAAACTTAAAAGCCTTATGTGTTTTAAATTTCAAATCTTTTCCAACAAAGAAAGTCTCTGATTCCGAGTATTGAAATCTGTCACACTCATTTGCATTTAAAGAGCTTAAAATATCTGCCATACAATCATATATTTCAATTTCTCTAACTTTTTGAATTAAAACATCAATTTTTATAGCTTTAATAAGTCTATCCTTCTGCATTACTGGTTTAAAAATGCTAGACTGATTTGGTTTAATATCGTATTTCATCCGTATTATTTTAATAGGTAATTATTTAACGTCCTCTCTATTTCTCATCAACGCCTTCTCATATATTTCACAAACCTCATTCCTTAACTTTTCAGGAGAAATCACCTTTAACGACCAACTACGTGAAAGAATCTCCATTATAAAATCCTTCGTTAAGCGAATATTGAGCTTTATTACTAATCCATCTGAGTTCTCACTAATTATTTTTTGCGAACGATGTAAGGGAACCGATTTCAAATAACCGCCATCCTCAGCTTCAAATCTTGCTGTTAAAATAACGCTTT
>JAYVSA010000419.1:0-2230 GCA_043775765.1 Breznakibacter sp.
ATTCATGTACGCATCAATATCAAAAGCTGTAACCTCCTTTTTTACCGCAATAATAAACAAATCAGACGCCAACGTTACCTGAGGCTGACCAAAACTAGCCTCCTGCACAGCTTGCCTTAAAGAGCTGTTTTTCAAATGAATAACACGCAATTGCTGCATCCCATAAGAAGTTGGAGCCATACGCATCGACTCCATCAAAGTCGCCAATAACGAAGCATCAATCTTTTTCGATGCATCAAACTGCTTGGTTGCATAGCGCCAATTCAATTTTTCTAAAATATTCATATATAAATTACTATTGATTACGAATTAATGTGAGCTAAACCAACAAATCATCCTATTGTTCACCATACTCCATTCGTTGCAACACATAATGCAACGCACGTCTCACCGCCTCATTAATCCCAAACAGCTCCTGGCTTAAACCCAAATTCAAAGCCCTCGCTCGCGCCGAAACAGTAGCCGATAGAGGCAAAACAGCCATAATTGCCCCTTTCTGTTGCTCCGAACCAAAATGAATGGCCTTCAACGGTTTGCACACAATGGGCAACAGAACACCATCCTTTCCCACCTTTTTCGAACTCCCAAAGAGCCTGCAAATCAGCGGCCTAGCCTCATATTGCTTGCAGAAACCCATCTTCCCATCCTCCGATGTCAGCGAATACATCACGCACGGTCGCTCACCACAATCTCCCACCTCCAGCTCTGCCAAAAAAGCCTCATGAACCCCATCTTTTATAAGCGCCATAGCCATTGGAATAGCCTCAAAAAGAGTCACTTCCAAGTTTTTAGACGGGGTATAACAACACGCACCACACCCCTCTAAACAGTAAAAATTGGTTGCCTTTCTCGCCACCGCCATCTCCTCACCCAGCGCATCATAAGCCTGCATCAACGCAGCAACGCCTTCTATATCAATGTTTTTCATTTTTTCAATTTCTTTATTTGGGGGTACCACCACCCGCCACTTCACTATTCTTCAACGTCCTAGGCTCAATGTATTCGTACTAAACTATTCGGCGGTTGCTGTCGGGCTTTTTCGCTCATAGTCCTCGCGCTTTGGTTCCGACAAGCTCCACTAAGCGCTGTGGGCTATCCGCTTCAATCCCTTACCCAAGAGCCAACTCGAATCAACTATTCAACCCCAGAAACACACCAAGCCACCGCCCTCACAGGCGAACTATCGGCGTTCAATTTCAACGGAAAAGCCATTAGCAGAACAGACTTCTTGCCTATCAACTGCTCCAAACCCGTTAAATTCTCTAGTATATGAATCTTGTTCTCGAGCAACAACTTATGAACCTTAAAAGGCGCTACATCGGGCGACGGAAAATCGATTCCCACCAACTTGGCACCACCTCCAATGAGCCACTGAGCCATCGGTTCCGTAAGAATCGGATGCTTTGTAAAATACTCGGCACTGCCCCACTCAACATCCCAACCCGTGTAAATGAGCACCATCTTACCCGCCAAATCAAATCCATCCAAATCAGAGGAATAATCTATTACGGTGGATTTTTTAAAATTGAGAAAAACCACATCGCCGCAAAACCTAGCTAGTGGCGATTCCGAAATCAACTCTCCGCTCGTGGTAATATGAGAAAGTCCATCAATATGAGTGCCAATATGCATTCCGCACTCCAACAAATAATTTGAAAAACCATCCTTTTCCAAAGTGGCAATTTGCGTTAGTCTAAGCTTGGGGTCGCCCAGAAAAGGAGGTGTTCGACTATCTAAAGAGTGGGAAAGATCAAAAAGCATATGCCGAGTCCAAACGCACCATCAAAATTTTAGAGAAGCTTAAACACCCTTTAAAATAAAAAGCCCGTAAATATCTTTTAAATAATGAATTACCCATTTCAAATCACTTTACAGGTGCATTTTTTATTGCTTCAACCAAGAAATCCCAAAACCTTCTAACTCCCTCAATTTCAACCTTCTCATCGGGTGAATGTGGAAAACGAATATTCGGGCCAAAAGAAATCATATCCCATTTAGGATAGATAGCACCAAGAATACCGCACTCTAAACCAGCATGAATAGCCTTTACCTCAGGCACTTTGCCATACATTTTATGGTATGTCTCTTTCATCACCTTTAAGATTGGCGAATCCATATTTGGTTTCCATCCAGGATATTGGCCATCGAAACGAACTCGCGCCCCAGCCAACGAGAACACACTCTCAATGGTAGATTCTACATCATCCTTTGCCGTATCTACCGAACTCCG
>JAYVSA010000420.1:0-3918 GCA_043775765.1 Breznakibacter sp.
TGCTTTTGAGAATGTTCGGACTAACCCATTGATGGGTGAGCGTACTTTTGCCGACTTTCGGGTTGCCCTATCGATGGGTGAACTTCCTTTTGCAAATTCTCGTATTGCCCCATCTATGAGCTAGTTGCCTCTTGCAGTCTTGCATTAACAAAATATTGAAATTTTGAAATAATTGTACGGTTTCATAAAATAATAACTTTTCTTATTCGTTAATAGGAGAAATAAAAACTTTTAGATTATGAAAAAAATTATCAGTTTCAACATTTCTAAACTCTATGTAAAAGAGTTGGGCACATTGGCTCGCAACGTTTCTGGTTCGGCTCGAGGCTTAGTAAGGGGCAATTTGATACCACTTAAAATGGTAGACGATTTGGACGCTGCCATAGTGGTTTACGATGGTGCCGTGGGAAAGATTACCGCTTCGGAGGCTACCCAATTGAGCGCGAGGCTCGATGATGACCGCGACGATGTTGTTTTGGCCCTTAAGGGTTTGGTTATGTCGGCCAAATACCGCTCCAACGAGCCAATACGTTTGGCAGGGCGACTATTAGAAGAGGCTATTCGCCACCGCGGTTGGCAAATGCAGGCCGAAAGTTATGCAGCGGAGACCAATGCCATTAATCAGCTTTTGGGCGATATCAAAGCCACTGCCGAACTCAAGAGTGCTGTTACCTCCCTACATGCCGATGAGCTTATTGAGCAGTTGGTCGCGAGCAATCAGCTTTTTGTAGACAATGAGCATAGTAGAGTAGCGGCAGGTGTTGCCAAAGGCGATGTGTCGAGCCTAGAGGCAGTAATCCAATTGCGAAAGTCTATCCTCACCGTTTTCAACTATCTCAACTCGGTGTCTGGCGTCTATCCTCAGGTAGAAACCACCATAGACACCATAAACGGTGGCATTGAGCCTTTTGCGAAGCTGCTTAAAACACGAGTTACCTTGGCCGAAAATGCCAAAAAGGAGGAGAATGAAAAACTCGCGCAGAATTGATTTTTTTTAGAAATGTTTAATGGCAAAGCCGACTGTGAGGTCGGCTTTGTTTTGTTTGGGGTTTGGGGGATTTAGGACGCAATAGAGAAAATGTAACGAAACTTAATCTGACTCTAAACATTAGATTTATTTTGAATTCTTAATTTGATAGGTTCGACCTACGGGAAATTCATGCGTAAAGTGATTTCCATTTACATGATATATAATTAATTCTCGTTCACCCATTCCTGTAAAATCTTCTGATACTCGATCTTGATATGCAACAATTATAGTTTCGTGAATTCCAAGTATTTCTTTGATTACATTAATCGTATTTTCCGAGGCTACTAACATTTCACCATAACTACCAACTTGCTCACGTATCGCCACCAGCTGCTGTAAAGTTGGTGTACCAAGACCTGCGGCCGAAGCAATGGCATGAATTAAACAATTATTTAATTCTATCAAGCGTCGGGCATCTTGTTGGATCTCAACGTTCATTGCACTTACGAGCGACCTACCACCAACTGCAGCTGGTTCGTACAAAGGGCGTTTGCCTGAAAACACTTCAGAAAACGTGTGCTTTCTGTCACTATTTATCAATTTTTTCAGGGTTTGACGAATATAATAGCGTCCACCTTTACTGCCTTTCATCAGATCGCATGCTATGGCCGCCAAAGCTTCAGCCATATTAGGATCTATTTTTTTTAGTTCCATAGGGTTTAAGAAAAAACGCAACATTTGCATCTGTTCCTTTTTTGTATCAGGATATTTCATATCGTCGAGTTTTCGACTTAAATTATGCCAATTAAAATCAGAACTTTTACCTGTTCTTTTAAATTTTTTTTGCTCCGAAGATGATACTTGCTCAAGAGGTGTTGCATACACATCTTTGGTTCCTGGATTATCAAATTCAATATGATTTTCACCGAGTTGAGTCGCCATTGGTAAACGATCATAGTCGTCTCGTTTATTCGCTTGTCTTCCAAATCGAATAGCATCACAAAAATCTATTTGAGGCACTTTGGGCCTATCTGGAGTTTTACCTGTCCGTTGTAGATCAATGGTATTTGTACTGGATGCCATAAATGCCCCCATATCCATGCTATCATCATCGTCCGAATCCCATGCTCCCATATCTCCTACTTGTGTAAAAGTAGTGCTTGTCGTTTTAAGATCAGCGGGAGGCGTAATTTTATTTACACCAATCGCCCCCTTGTTCCATGCCCGTAATAATCCGTTTCGCATTTGTTTGTCATTGGCAATATTGCTAACATAACTCTCAATATCCTTAAAAGTTGCAACAATTTTTAAATCATTTTCGCGAATAAAGACTTCGGCATGTCGTTTTAATAACTGAATTGGAGAATGATTACTTATTAATAATCTCGTTTTAAGCATAGACAATTGAATACTAGAATTAAAAGTGCTTTGATTTGGTATGTAATTCAAACTGGCAATAGTTCTCCCTAGTTGATGCATCGCCTTTCCCCCCATCACATCCGCCTCACTCTCCAACCCCTTATCGTCATTCACAGCCACACCCTCCTTCATTTGCATAGTTGGTTGCACGCGTCCTTGTTTTTGTTGCACTACGTGCCAAGCTTCATGCGGCAGATGTTGTTCTTGCCCTGGGGCAATATGTATATCGGTTCCTTGTGCGTAGGCCAAAGCTTGCAGTTGAGCTGGTTTTGAAGAGTTGTAATGCACCTTCACATCGTCCATTGAAAAGCCCGAGAGGTTTTCTACGCCCGATTTTAGGTTGTCGGGTATGCCTGTGGTGTTTGGTTTTGTTTGGAATGGTTCATTTTCTACCTCAACTTTTTGCACTACGGATCTTTCCATTTGTAAAGCTTCGCCAGCTTCTGCTTTTTGAAACACTGGCACAGACGGCATGGTACGTGTAGCGTTATTGCCCGAAAAACTTTGGTGGTTTTCGGTAGCTTTGTTTTGTATGGTGCTTTTTAAGTTCTCCATAGTTAAAATGGCAATTGGCAATTACAAATTTTTGGGTGTCTGAGCGGCATTTGTACTGTTGTTTAGTTGGGGACTTCTTAAAGAGTTAGATTAGCCCATAAAAGAGATGTTACATTTTTTACTTTGTAATTCACTTTTTTATACAGGACCATTTCTCCTGGTTGTAATTTAGTTCCTAGTTTCAGTTTTACACTGACATTAGCATTTCCATAAGCTGAAGTGCGCTCTAATAGAACTACAGAATCTATACTTCTTACCCCAATACTAAAACCCATAGGTGCTAGCATTTGGGAGTTTAACATGCTACCATAATCTGTTCCAATAGAAGCTCTGTCAAAAAGATTAACTGTACGCTTAAGACCATTTTTCCAATCTATGGAACTAAGGCTCATTGATGATTGGCTGGGATGTGGCGCATTTACTCCCAAGCCAAGATTTTGTTCCATTAACTGACCGCTAACTCCAACACGAGAATGACTTGAAGCTCCAGCGTGAAGTGCGTCAATTTGCCCTTTCCCTTTATAAAAAGCCTCCTCAATACTTGTAGCTCCGTTTAACAAGGCCTGAATACTTGCGACAAAAATAGCAAAAGCATAATCACTACGATATGGTTCTGCTATTGATAATAGGGCAAAGGCCTCATTCATTATAGCTTGTGCTCTTAGTGAGAATGTTGCTGGGTAATCTAGTTGCTTTGTAAATTTATCATTCATTGCCTGAGCAATATCTTTAGCCGTATGATTCTTAAGCTCACTAAATACATGCTCATAACTGGCTTGTGGACCAGTGGGATTAGGATCGGTTTTAGCTTTGGGTGCCATAAAACCTTTCCCTTGAGTTCCATCACTTTGTTTAAGGGCGTTAGCCGAAGTAGTCTGAACTTTAAATTGGGATCCTGCTCCAGTAAACCTAAATATCGTTTGACCTCCAATTCGAGCACCAACAGTTTTGTTTGGATTGGGGCGCAAAACTTG
>JAYVSA010000421.1:0-8292 GCA_043775765.1 Breznakibacter sp.
CAACTGGCGAAGGCAACACTGCATTTGAGAATAGTACTACGGTAGGAACGCTGGGGCTTTCGGCCTCGTGGGAACTGAACTTGTGGGGTAAGCAAACACATCTCTCACGGGCAAAATATGCTAGCTACTTAAACAGTTATGCCTATCGTAACCTCATTCAAACGGCGTTAGTGGCTAAAATTGCCAATGGTTATTATAGTTTGCTTGCGCTCGATGAGCAGTTGCGAATTACTAAAGCTACAGAAATTCTATTAAAAGAGAGTGCCGAAACCATGCTCGCGCTTAAAAATGCAGGACAACAAAATCAGGCTGCCGTAGAGCAGAGTAACGCTCTTCTGTATAGTACTGAGCTGTTGATTCCTTCTTTGGAGAGTCGAATTCGCCAGCAGGAGAATGCCCTTTGCATTATGCTTGGCCGTCGTGCAGGAGCTATTGAGCGTTCGGCTATGGTAAAACCTATTGTGCCTGAGAAGATGAATCATGGTGTTGCTGTTCAGTTGTTGGCAAAGCGCCCAGATGTGTTACAGGCCGAGCTCAATTATCGTTCGGCATTTAACCTCACAAAAGCGGCACAAGCCAGTCTCTATCCTACACTCACCATCAATCCATTATCTGTTGGTTTTATTGGCGGTTCCGATTTGCTAAAACCAGCTAATTTGGCGGCCAATGTGGTTGCAGGTATTACGCAACCAATCTTTATGAAGCGTCAGCTACGTGGTAATGTTACTATTGCCAAGGCGCAACAAGAGGAGGCTCTGCTGAACTTTCAGAATACGGTAAATATTGCTGGTCAGGAGGTATCTGATATTCTTTATGGATACCAAAAGACGGTAGAGAAGGACTCTTTGAGAATGAAACAGCTTGAATCGTTAACCAAGGCTGCCGATTATACTCAGGATTTGCTTAAAGCTGGTGAGGCCACTTATACCGAAGTTTTATTAGCTCAGCAAAATCTATTAAATACTAGACTTACTCAAGTTACCGATTGGCTTGAGCAGTATAATTATAGCGTAAATCTTTATAAAGCTCTTGGTGGAGGAGTTAAGTAAGTAATCCATTTGTAATTAAAATAACAGCTTCCAATGGCCTAATAGCTTGAACTCGTTTCAGGTTGTTAGGCTATTTTTTGTTACAAAACTTAATTTATTTCCTAATTTAGCCCCCTCATTTATTTCAAACGCATATTGATATGGCTTCACAACGACATTTGGTTCGAACACTTGGTTTAGGTTCTGTTATTATCTTTGTAATTGCAAACATCATTGGTTCAGGTGTTTATAAGAAGATAGCTCCCATGGCTTCCGAACTTCACTCCTCGGTGTGGATACTTATGGCGTGGATTGCGGCTGGTATTATTACCATTTTTGGTGCTCTGAGTAATGCCGAAGTGGCCGGTTTATTGGCCGATACTGGGGGCGAATATGTCTATCATAAGAAAATTTATAACCGTTTTTTTGCTTTTTTGTACGGATGGTCTCTCTTTTCGGTTATTCAAACCGCTACCATCTCTTCACTGGCCTATATTTTTGCTCAGTCGCTAAACAGCATCGTTCACATTCCCGAGATATTTCCATCCTTACATGAATTCTCAATTGGTGGAGTCTTCTATCCTTTTCAAGATTTTGGCGTCAAACTCACGGCTATCTTGCTAATTCTCGGTTTAACTTCGCTCAATATTTCGGGACTTAAAAGTGGCGAGTGGGCCAGTAGAGCCATTATGTGGATGGTATTTGGGGGTCTTTTTGTTATTGTGGTGTTTGGGTTAACGAGCAATGTACCTAATCCTGTTCATTTTATGGATGTGAGTGAGCTTGCCTCCAAAACGGTTACTCTCTCCTCGTTTTTTACCGCTATGCTGGCTGCTTTTTGGGCTTATCAGGGATGGGTTTCGGTAGGATTTATTGGTGGCGAGGTTAAAAATCCGAACCAAACGCTTCCTAAAGGAATTGTATTTGGTGTTTTTATTGTCATTGCCATTTACTTATTGGTAAACATTACCTACCTCTCGCTCTTGTCTATTCCGCAGTTGGAGGGTATTCATGCGGCGGGCAATCAAATTGCAGCTATTGAGGCGGTGCGAGGATTTTGGGGAGTAGGGGGCGCCTTGTTTATTTCACTACTGATAATGGTTACCACGTTGGGATGCACCAATGCGAGCATACTTACGGGGGCACGTCCTTATTACGCTATGTCGCGCGATAGACTTTTTTTTCCATCCATAGGCAAATTAAACAAGAGTAACGTGCCAGGAAATTCATTGATGTGGCAGGGCGTTTGGGCTTCGGTATTGGTGCTTTCGGGTACTTTCGACCAGCTCACCGATATGATTGTGTTTGCCGTATTCATCTTTTATGCCGCTACGTCGTTGGGTGTTTTTATACTACGTCGCAAAATGCCTAATGCCCCACGGCCGTACAAAGTTTGGGGTTATCCGTTTGTGCCAGCCATCTTCATCATCTTTTGTCTCTTCTTGTTTTTCAACACTATAATTACGCGTCCTCGTGAAGCGGCTATTGGCGTTGCGCTCATCTTATCGGGCATTCCCGTCTATCTTTATCTGCAAAGGAGATATTCTAAAGAGAATAATGAGAAGGAGAAATAGGCTTTTCATACATCAAAGTTCTTTATTATTCTTATAGATAGCCTCCCCCAACCCCTCTATGAGAGGGAGCTATGACAACATCAAAACATCTGACTTGTTCCCCTCCTTGGGAGTGGCTAGTGGAGGCCTAAGAAGTTTTTTGGATAGTGAACGACGTTTAATTTTATCTCATTGCCTTGATTTCAAAGGCTTTTAACTACTTTTGCCCATCATTTAAATTCATTCATGAGATTTTTATTATCTATTATAGCCTTAGTTCTGCTAAGCTCTGGAGTACCGTCGTCTTCCTTTAAAGAGCAACAAATGTGCTGCACCCGCATCAAAGAAGCTTACGGCGCAAAAGAGAAATTGGTTGTTAAAACGCTTACCGAACATGCCATTTCGCGCGATAGTTTGCGAATATACATGCGTGCCTTTAAGGCCGAGAAGAAGATTGAGTTGTGGGGTAAGAATGTGTGCGATTCAACTTATCGGCTTATAAAAGAGTTTAATATATGTGAGATCTCGGGCGATATTGGGCCTAAAAGATGTTCTAAGGATTATCAGGTGCCAGAAGGTTTTTACCATATTAGCGAGATGAATCCGTATAGCAAATATCTTTTGTCGATGAAGATAAACTACCCCAATGCGTCCGATAGTATTAGAGGCAGACGGGGGCGTTTAGGAAATCTGATTTTTATTCACGGTGGATGCGAATCGTCGGGATGTATTGCCATGACCGATGAGCGGATTAAAGAGCTGTTTGTATATTGTATAGAAGCCTATAATAGCGGTCAACAAGAGATAGAGATGACGATTTTTCCCACGCAACTCACCGACGCAAACTATGCGCGTATATCCAAAGGGTATAGTAAAAACAAGGATTTCACTAGTCTGTGGACAGACTTGAAAAAGAGTTACGATTTGTTCAACTTAACCCACAATCCTCCAACCGTAACGTTTTTGTCCGATGGGACGCATGAGGTGAAGTGAGTCTACAACATGAAATAATCACGAATTGAATTCAATGTAGGAGCTTTTAAGGGCAATATTTCTGCTTCAAAAAAGCAAATAGGTGTTCTCAGGACAAATTTGGTGTTAAAAGCTTTGAAGTCGAAGCTATTTGGAGGAATATTCCTGCTCTTAATAGCAAATTCGGAGCTTTTTTAAGCAATTTTGGTGTTAAAAGCTCCGAAATTGGTGCTCAGTACAGGAACATTGGTGCTTGGAGCTCCAATGTCGGAGTTTGGAGGAGCAATTTCGTATTACGTTGGTGGATGCAATCTTTTGTTAAACCATTTGCGTACTGTTTGCATGGTTTTTTGTTGGTTGTCGGGTGCTTGTCGCTTGCAACTGCTTCGTTCGGCACTCCCAACAGGCGCACCCCAGCGTATTTCTGGCCCATCGTTTGGGTTGTAAGCAATTTCAAAGGCTTCTCTGCGCTTCGTAATCTCGGCAACGGTTAACTCTTGCACCGAGCCATTGGAACGGGTATAGCTAATGGTTAGCTCGGCTACCTTTTTATCTAATAGTTTCTGAAGTTTATTCTTAATATCCTCTGGTGACCCCGACACCTTAAAATCTTGTGGCGATGTGGCTACACGTTCGGGAAATGCCAGTACAGCATCTATGGCAATGAGCATCCGTAAATCGCGGTTAGGGGTTGAGAAATCCTCCCACTGACCGCCCGCCTGAAAAACGCCATTGGAATTAGAGGGCATTGAAACCACCGTTCCGGGGTGCTGTTTCATATATTCTTCGCCTGTGGAAACAGATTTTACCCGTACTAAAAGCTGCTCGTGAAGTGCCTTTATCAAATCGAGCAACGCCTCTTCGGGGTCGAGTGGTTTTGGGTTGATGACGCGCTCCATGGCCAGATAGAAGGCGTTTTGCTCCATCTTTTTCTGTTGGAGCGAGTAGGGCGCATACTCCGATGAGGCGGTTAAAGCGTTGTTTTTTATCAAACTCATCTTACCATCCTCAAACACAATAGGTCGAAATGCCTTAAAGCCCGGTTCGCCAACCACCTCCGATGTGCTAAAGAGAAAATTACCCTTCCAAAAGCGCTTAATGGCTATGGTTTTATCGGGTTGTGCATCTACCGAAAGGAGTAAGCCCGGATGATCTTTGGTTTGTGGCACCCAGCTAACAATGGTGAGCGTGTGGCCATACGGATCTGCATAAACGGTGCCCGGGCGAAGCGACTCGCGCGTTAGGGCAACGGGGTAGTAATCGGCATTATCGTTGTTAAGGGCTGTTCGCGCCGTGCCAGAGTGTACACCATCGGCTATGCGTCTGATAAAGGAGTTGAAAGATTGCACCGTATTGGCGCTCGCTAAGAGATTCTCGTTTGTAATCCATTGTCCTGTTTGCGGACTCTTACCTAAATAACCTCTGTCGCAAACATGATAGCCAAAGGGCAGACCCAGTTTCCAAGCAAAATAGGCTCTCATAAAAAATGGGTTATCGGCACAGTCGGGCTCCATTCTAATTGGATTTTTGCTCTTAACATCATCCTCCCCCAAAGAGAGATAGTTGTAGAGGAAGTTACGCTCCTTGTCTTGCGTTACCTCATGCAGTGCGCCCCACGAGGTTTGTTCGTTGCTCCCTTGAAACAGGGCGTTTATCCATGCCGAGTAGAGGGTTTCTATGGCACCATTCCATCCTTGGGCCATTTTACGTGCCGTGCCACTTGTTCGGTTTGTTTTTTTTGATGATATATTAAACGATAAAACGGAGAGCTCTTTTCCATTAATGAGGAGTGTTGCTTTGTAGCTTCCAGCACCAGATCCTGTAAAACTATCTAAACGCCAGCACGGTAATTCGTTGCCAGTTTTAAGGTTTTGAGCTTCGATATTGCCCAATGGCCCCGTTACTTTAATGGTTGCTTTGCGGATGTTGCGTCCACCAGTAGCCACAATACGAAACGTTTCGCCCTCCGTTGGATTTGCTGGGATGAGCAGCATGGTGTTAATAGGGTTGTACTCGTCGGGGGTATCGCCTTCGAAAACCGACTCTATTTTTTCGAGCAATGATGTGCCTTTACTTTCAGTTTGGCCGCTGCATGACTGCAATGAAAAAATAAGTGAAGGAGATAAAAGTCCTATTAATAGTAAACGGATATATATTTTAACCATGATGGTTGTTTTTTAGTTCTAAAACAATTTTATCTCCTCTTTTATGCCAATGCCGGGTTCATCTATCAGTGTTACTTTGCCATCTACTATTTGCATGCCCGAATAAGGGTTGTTGCTGATGAGCAAATTGCCATCCAAATCGGCCCAGTCGGCTTTCGGTGCCAGTTGAGCTGCGGCCGATACGGCACAGGAGGTCTCGGTCATGCAGCCAATCATCACCTTCATGTCTAACGACCGCGCTAAGGTTAGCATTTGATGTGCTTCGCGCATTCCGCCACATTTCATGAGTTTAATGTTGATGCCACTATAAACTCCATGCGCCTTTATTACATCGGGTAATCGTTGCAACGCCTCGTCGGCAATGGTCGGCAGTGGACTATTTTGCGTGAGCCAAGCCATATCGTCTATGGCGGTTTTTGGCATGGGTTGCTCTACAAACACAACGCCATTTTCTTTGAGCCAATGGATATCTTCGAGCGCTTTTATGCGGTCTGTCCAGCCCTGATTCACATCTACACACAACGGCACATTGGTTATCGAACGGATGGTTTCTATCATCTCTTTATCGGTGCCGTGACCAAGTTTGACCTTCAATATTTTATAGGGAGCGGCTTCTGCTACTTTTTGTCGCACCACTTCGGGCGTATCTATGCCAATGGTAAACGACGTGTTGGGCGTGTTGGCGGGGTTAAATCCCCAGATTTTGTACCACGGTTGTTTCATGATTTTACCAACCAAATCGTGCAATGCAATATCCACAGAAGCCTTAGCGGCAGTATTTCCTGGCATGAGTGAGTCAACGTATTGCAGAATCTCCTCCATCTGAAACGGATCGGTAAACGAACTTAAATCAACCATTGAGAGGAACTTGGTGGCACTCTCTACACTCTCGCCCAAGTAGGGAGGCATAGAGGCCTCGCCATATCCAACCTCGCCATCATACTCAATACGAGTAAGCATGTCGGGGGTGTTTTTGCGTGAGCTGTTGGCTAGTGTAAAGGTGTGGCGTAACTGCAAGTCGTAGGGCAAAGAACTGAGCTGTAATCCCTTGGTTGAACGGTGCGCCAACTTCTTCTCCTTTGTGGCAAAAACGGTTTGGGGAGTAGCAATTCCAGCTAAAGTAACTAAGCCAATGCTTTTGATGAAATTGCGACGATTAAATTCCATGTTGTAGAATGGTTAAGGTTGAACTGAGTACCACGGATGTTTTCTCACACTTATAATTCCTTCTGTATCGAGCGAATTGATTACTCGGCAGGCCGCAACGGTATGTCGGGTTGGTACAAATTTAGGATCGGTAGGAACGATGCTGCTGATATGAACTCGACCCGAGGAGTGAATGAAATCGCCTTGCGCGAGATAGATGGCCACGTGGGTAATGTGTTGTGCCGATGTGCCAAAGAAGAGCAAATCGCCAGGTTGTAGGTTGCTGATGTCGTTAAAATCAACAGACTTACCACATTTTGCCTGTTGTGAGGCATCGCGCGCCACAATAACTCCTTGCGAATAGTACGACAGCTTTACTAATCCCGAGCAATCGACACCTTTGTAAGAGACGCCTCCCCATAAATAGGGGCTTCCCATCATTTGTTTGGCAATGGTTAAAACCGCTTGTGCTGTTGGTGTAATCTTGCCCCAATCGTCAAACGAGAGACAATCGTCTTCTTTTATATAGCCTATTCTACCATCTGGGGTTTTTATCTTTAAAAAGTGCTTCTCTACAGAATCCATTTCGAAGAGATCGCCCAGAACCAAGTCTGAAACAATATCGGCATCACTACTCGGCGTATTGTAGGCAAAGCCCGAGAGGTGGTTAAATAGGTAGCGTTTCAGATGTTTCCACTGCTCCAATTCGTTGCTGCTTATTCGTTGTAAACCGCCAGCATCCATCCATCCAATATAATTATCGGGTGTTTGCACGCGGTACCACTTATCTTTTACATCGAGCACCTTCATGGGCGTACCCATCATGGCCTGCGATACCATTTCGGAAACATGATCGGGCTTGGCGCGTATGTTCGACACCGAGAGAGTGGCGAGTGCCCATGTTTTATCGCCCACCAACGCATCGGGAAGAACTCTTATGGAGTCGATGAACTCGATGTTGAGTTTTGATAACAGGTTTGTGATTTGAGTTTTAGCCTCGGGTAGATTGGTCTCTCCAATAACCGTAATGGTTTTTTGAAGCGTATCTTTTAACTGAATATCTAAAATGGCGACACGTTTGTCGGGTACTAACTCTTTTTGAAGCGTTTGCAACTTTTCTGTAAGGGTTTTAAACGAACCCACTTGCGCCATTGCCGTGGTTGCTATTGAGAGCAATAATAGAGCGGCACCAATTTTCTTAAAATAATTTATCATCTCGGATTTGTATCGAGCTGCAAAAATAGAGGATTTATTTGAAGAAAGAGACTCTTTTGGAGTATAGATTTTTACCTGTTGTTAAGTTTCGATTTATCAAGAAGTCCCTCGTTTAGTGCACATGGAGATACTCTTTGTTAAACTCACTCAACATCTCGTTTATCACATCAGCATTCATCTCAGTAACAATGCGTTGTCTTAACGAAATTTGGG
>JAYVSA010000422.1:0-7677 GCA_043775765.1 Breznakibacter sp.
TCAGACGATTTATAAACCTCTTCGGGGAATACTAATGACACTTTTATGTCTTGATGCAGAAACTAATATTCGGCCGCTACCTCGCGCACCAGTTTTTCGCGCTGTCCCTCTTTTAACCAGTGTCCAATCCATTTTATTTCGGTTCTATAACCCGTTTTTGCGGTTGCTGATTTTATAACGGCTTTATTCGACTCATATTGGTTATTGCAACCAACCGTTGTGAGTAGTAGCAATACCGCAGAAACCCCAAAAAGACAAACTTTTACTTTCATAAAAATGTAAATTGAATAGGCTGAAAGATGGTGTGTAAATTCTCGAAAAACTTCTTGCCAAAGAGTGGCTTTAAGTTTTCCTATTTACGCTGTAGTGGGTTCTTTAGTTGGAGCAAGCACTCAACAATATTAATGTTTTAATACATTTTAGTTAATAGCATTGCTCATAACTGCTATTTAATCAGTTAATTGTAAAACAAATAGGTATTTAGTTTTATTGATAAAATATTGATTGGATTAATGTAATGCGACGTTAATGAGTGCTTTTTGAGCTAGAAACTAGGCAATGAGAATGGTTTTGCCATTGAATTTTACGGTGTCGCCTTTGCGGATTTTTTTGCGTTTTTGCGTTTCTATGGCGTTGTTTACCGTAACGAGTTGTTCTACAATGAGGGTGTTGGCATCGCCTCCTGAATTAACCCATTTGAGGATTTTAAGGAGCTTATTTAACTCGATGTATTCATTGTCGTTGAGCTGAAATTCGGTCATGATGTAACGTTTTAATTTGTTTTGCAAAGCTACAAAAAGGGATATTTATATTGAGATGTGCAAGTAAAGTATTTTGACTATTTAATGATGGGTAGTAAAATAGTTTAGAGACAAGGATTAGATATTCGGCCAGAGACTAAGGGTTACATGGGGTGAGCGATTGGCGTGGAAATCCTTTTTGCCCTCTCGGGACGAATTGCTACTCGGAACATTTTGGGCAAAAAGATTGGAACAAAAGCGCGACGGCAGGGGCTACAAATGAGAGATTTTAAGGCTGGGCTCCGAGACTCGAAGTGTAATAAATTGCCCCTGCTGGCACGCCCAAACACCTACACACTGATGGTTATTTTAGTTGAGTTTGCTAATAATGGGGTTGAATGCCTTGGTGAAAACGATTACACTATCACCCAGTTTAAGCTCTTCCAAATCGCTATCGAAGGCGATGACTTTGGTGATTTGGTTGCCTCCAGAGATGACGGTGACGATGTTGACGGTGTCTTGCTTTTGGATGCGCGCAATTTGTCCGGTTATTTGCACTTTTCCGCTGATGGAGCTGTTGGAAAAGACCTCCTCTGGCGTGCCAATACGCTCTATTACACCGTTTTGAATGGCGATAACGTGGGTAGCAATACGAAAGACTTCGTTAAGATCGTGGCTAACCAAAATGGTGGTAGCGCCCAAGAGTTCGTGAGCGCGTAGAATTTCGTCTTGCAGAGTTGTGCGCATGTCGGTATCGAGTGCTGAGAGAGGCTCATCGAGGAGTAGAAGCTGCGGTTTACGGGCAAGAGAGCGCGCCAGAGCAACCCGCTGTTTTTGTCCGCCCGAGAGACCATTTGGCTTGCGCGAGCGAAGTTCGGAGAGGCCAAAAATAGTAAGTAATTCGCGTATAACTTTTTCATCATTAACGGGTTGTGCAAAACGAATATTCTCTTCCACGGTCATGTTTGGAAAGAGAGCATAGTCTTGAAACATAAGGCTGATGTTGCGCTTTTGAGGTGGCAAATTGATGCGCTTTGATGAATCGAACCAAACATCTGATCCAAATTGGATGATGCCTCTGTCGGGTGCAACCAAGCCCGCCAACATGCGCAGAAGCGTTGTTTTACCCGCGCCCGATTGTCCGAACAGAGCCACCAGTTCGCCAGTTTTTATGGTGGTGTGGATGGCGAGTTTGAGCTTTCCGTTGGCGGTGAGCATCATCTTTTCTACATTGATGTGGATTAGATCATTTTCCATGTGTCGTGGCTTTTGTTTACGCTGTAAATGATGGTGAGCAGGATGAGCGAGGTGGCAAAAAGGATGAAGGCATACTGGTTGGCTTGGGCCAGATGGATGGCTTGCACCTCATCGTAAATGGCAATGGAGGCCACACGTGTTTCGCCAGGCATGCTCCCGCCCACCATGAGCACAATACCAAATTCGCCAATGCTATGGGCAAAGGTGAGTGCTATAGCGGTGATAATGGAGGTTTTGATATTGGGCAAAAGGACTTTGAAAAAGGTAGTGAGTTTGGTTTTGCCAAGGGTATACGCAGCTTCGCGCAAGGTGGTTGGCAAAGCGCGCAATCCGTTGGTAAGTGGCTGAACCATAAATGGTAAGCTAAAAACAACAGAAGCTATGAGGACGCCCGAGAAAGAGAAGGCCAAACGGATATTGAAAACGTCTTTGAGCCATCCGCCAAACCAGTTTTGTGGACTGTAAATAACCAACATGTAGTAGCCAATAACCGATGGTGGCAACACCATGGGCATGCTCACTAGTGCCTCTACCAAAGGCTTGAACTTGAAGTGCGAGTAAGCCATCCAGTAAGCAAAAGGCAGACCAATGAGTGTGAGAATGGCGGTTGTAAAAAAGGCCAATTTGAAGGTTACCCAGAGTGTTTGTGCAAATATTGGATCCATGGTTTTATTTAATAATATAATAGAAAATGGTGCTACTACTCTATTCTAAGGCAAACGTATTTCCTTTATTTTCTTTTCATCAACGATATTTCATTGGACTTTACCATGGCTTCAATCTCCTCGCCCACCACTATTTCGAGCGAATCAACTGCACGTGTGGTGATGGCAGATGTAATGGAGTAACCTTTAAAAGAAACAGATACCATGCTGAGAAGTTCGCCACGAGTAATTTTTTCGACCACCCCCTTCATGCGGTTGCGCAGACTAATTTTACCCGTGATATTTTTGCCCAACGAAACCTCGGTCTCTTTAAAGACAACATCGACGGCATTGCCTACAACGAGCCACTCGGGGTGTAATGCCGACTCAATAAGCATGGCCGAAAAACCGTGGCCTTCAACATCAATATCGACCAGCATAATGGCGCCCGAGGTTTGAATTTGTCTAATGGTACCTGTGAGTTTATTCATAAGTTTTTTGTTTTATCACATGGGTTTCTATGTGGTTAATGTTTTTGTTTTACCACATAGTCACATAGTTTCACATAGTTTTTTCTATTCGCCTACCCTTCTATGTTTTCTATATGGCTATGTGGTTAGTAATCATGGCACAATAAAACCAAATTTCTCAAAGATAGGTTTGCAATCGGCACTTAACACAAATTGCATAAATTTTGTGGCTTCGGGGTTGGCTTGCCAGCTTTTTAGTTGCACCATGGCTTGCTCAACGGGCTTGTAGCTTTTGGTATCTAAAACATAATAACTCCCTTTCATCTCAGGTGCCATGGCCAGTGCCAGCGCAATAAAACCCACTTCTGCATTACCCGTTTGGGCAAATTGAGCGGCCTGAGCAATATTATCGGCATAAACAATTTTGTCTTTTACCTTATCCATCAACCCATAAAAGTTTATACACTCCATGGCACGATTTCCATAAGGTGCTACCTCGGGTTTGGCTATTGCAATGCGGTTAACTGCATTGGTTGTAATCACGTCTATCCCTTTAGTTAGGTCTAAACTACTGCTCCAAAGCACCAATTTACCAAAAGCATACGTCTTCACATCGCCCACCACCACATTTTGAGCCTTTAACTTTTCTGGGAATGTTTTGTCGGCTGCCATAAAAATATCGAACTCGGCACCATTTGATATTTGTTGAAAAAGTGTACCAGACGAAGCTAAGTTAATAGTGATGGTTGTTTTTGGGTTGAGTGCCACATACTTGGCCTTAATCTCATCGAGAATATAGCGCAAATTGCCAGCTGCTGCCACTTTTACGGTTTGTGCTTGTACGCCTACTGTTAAGGTAAATAACAAGGCAAGTATTATTTTTTTCATGATATCTGATTTTATATTTCTATCTATTTTTCAACTATTTCCATCTTATTAATCCTTCACAACTGGCGTTTTATACAACTGTGGTCTCACGGTAATGGTGATATATGCCCATTGTTCTGGACTGGTAGCTACGCCATCCATTTTGAAATACTTTTTGGTTGTGCTTGAGTTAAAATAACGACTATAACCACATTGAAACGATACCTCTTTGGATGCCACATAGTTGAGAGTAACATCGGCTTCCGAACCCAAATTCTTATCCTGCTTCACCTTATTATAGTAAAAATTATGATCGAAATAGAATAGGTGCCCCGATAAATCGGCAGTTAGCTTCGAAGTTATCTTGGCCGTTACGCCCCCATAATAATCGACCAAACCTTGTGTTGGCAAACTTACAAAATACTCCATCGAACCATTGAAACTATGCGTTGAACCGTATAGCCGATTAAACGTATTCGATTCATCCTTAGCAAGAGTAGATGCCGAGCCCGAATAATAGTCAATTCCGCCATTTGCACCAAATATTTTATTGATTTTATACGATAGTTTAGCCGCACAAAAGTAGGCATGTAAAGAAGCGTACCCTTTTTCAAACGCCTTATTCATATCCTTTCCTTGTTGATAATACCCCGTAAGCGTAGCTCCCCAAGCCGAGGAGTCGTTGGCATAAACCAAGTTGCCACCGTAAGTAGCCCGTGTATATTGAGTTTGGTAACTCGTTTTGCTCTCAAACCCCTCTACAATACCAATAGCCGAGGCATTTATACTCTTGCCAACCTTTTGAGACAACCACAAATATCCCATCGACTTATACATCTTTTGATTTGTGAAACTATATGCCACACTCAACAACGTATCTTTGCTATTGTTGTAGGCAAAGCCCGAGTGTGCTTGAAAGGTAGTTGTTTTATACTTAAAAACGGCGGCATCGTGGGCAAAGCCTGTGGCACTCCAATTGGGATTAGCCAGCAATCGCTGATCGTCGTATTTCAAGGGCTGGCGACCAATTTGTGCAGAGAAACCCGAGAAGAAGAGGTAGTCGAACCAAGCCTCATAAACTTCCACCTTCGAGGCATCGGTTTTACCATCGCTACTACCCCAAATATGGGCATCTTGCAAGGTTATGTGCGCCATTAAACCAGCCCCTTTGTAGTCGAAACCTAAACGCGTACGCTGAAGCGTAACAATGGCTGAATTAAGTGTATCGGCAAGCGGTTTTCTAAACCCTTCGCGGTATTCGGTACGAGGTCTGAACTCGGCATCAATAGTTGTTTGGCCGTAAGAAGCCGAGAAACAAGCCAAGAACAGTAAAGTAATTAGCAAAAACGAATAACTCTTTCTCATTTTTTGTATTTTTAAACGTTAAAATTTTCTGAATTTTAATAGTCCGGAACCCCAAATCTTTCCACCGATTTTGTTCCGGACTTTTTTATTTTTCTACAAATCGCCCATCCGACTTAATTTTTGAAATGTCAATACCCTCTTTACCCTCAAGCCAGCCATACTTAACATTTTGCTGATTATCGTATTTTGGAAAGAATGGCTTTATGTCGAGCAGTGGCGTATTATTTAGCACATCCACCCCTTCAACAAAGAGTTTATTCCACTCAATTCGAATAAGTTTTACTATCGATATTCCAATGGCATTGGGGCGAGTAGGTGCTCGAGTTGCAAAGATTCCGTGCGGTTGATTGTCCATAAAAGGAACCACACTCAGTTTAAAATCGGTAACCTTATGAAAATGGTAGAGCAAAATAATATGCGAGAAGCCCTCCAAATCTACCAACCCCGGAATCAAATTCTCCTTAATCTCAATGGTTCCGGGAGCTCCGTTGGCACCACTTGGCTGAATAGGCATATCCGTAAGCGTGTCGAAACAGGTTTTAATTACACCAATTGGCTCAAAAATAATCTTGTTATACATACCTCATTTTTTAGTCGTTATAAAGTAAAATAGATAACGGTAGGCAAAAAAAATCAGAGATTAATCTCCACATTTATCTGGTTCATCATTTTCTGAACCTGCGCCTCAATTAAACCATACTCCTGCAAAACCCTCTCGCCATAGTCCGACACCGTAGTGCTACCACCAGAAACACCCCCGCGTTGCTTAATAACGAGGGCATTAGGTGCCTGTTTATTCATCTCCTCCACCATGGTCCAAGCGTGCTGATACGAGATATCGAGCACTTTTGCCGCCTCACTCAGATTTCCAGTTTTAGAAATTTCGCGTAAGAGATTCGTCTTAACAGGGCCTAAAATGCAAACCCCGTCTCTCTTAATCAGTACATGACACGCTACCTCAATCATGGTTACTTGCATTTACATTCTGGGTTTTTACACTCGCATGGCGTTCCAATAATCACTTCGGTCGATTTTATTATGGCAAATGCCGTATCGCCCGTTTTAAGGTTTAAATCGGCAATGGCATCTTTGGAAATGATGGCCGAAACGATGTTACCATTCCCCAGATCGAGCGTTATTTTGCCCGTAATAAGGCCTTCTTCGACTTTCAAAATCGTGCCTTTGAGTTGATTTCTTGCGCTTAATTTCATACTGTTTATTTTTTATGAGTGATACTTAAAACACCATAAATCAACGAACGTGCCACAAAACACAACACTCTATAAATCAAGCTGAAAGACAAAAATACATTTTTAACAATTCTTACTTTTGGGTAGGATATTGGCCACTCTTCGACAAGAATGTAGGATAACGAGATGTGATTCGGGAGGACTAAACAGACTCATTCATGCACAGAAGAACAGACCCAATTTTTTCTTGCTTCGGGGTTTTACTTTCTTGCTTCGGGGATTTACTTTTTCGCTCCGTGGTTTTATTTTTTTGTTTCGAGGTTTTATTTTCTTGCTTCGGGATTTTATTTTCTCGCTCCGTGGTTTTATTTTCTTGCTTCGGGGTTTTACTTTTTTGCTTCGGGAATTTACTTTCAACCTCCCCCAATCCCTCCAAGGGAGGGAAGTAAAGTGTAGCAATAAGAAATTGATGTAAAAGTAATATGAAGAGATCCTTTTTTACTTTCAAGACACTTGGTCATTTATGCTCCCCTCCCTTGGAGGGGCTGGGAGAGGTCTAATTTAAGCAAACATCCTCTTTGGTTCAAACGGTTGCATTATTGAGTACAGATTTACAAATTCAAACACAATCTATCTACTCAAACAACTATTTGTTTATAATCCACACTATGTTTGCACCATATTTCGAGAAACAGATAATCACAAACAGATCAATTCAATTTATTAATCCCCTTTACAACAAAATCAGACATGAGAATTAGAAATTTATTTTGGTGCCTATTCATTGTGCTTTTCACTTCAATAGAAGCGAAGGCAGCATTGAATAAGCACATTTTAGTTGGCTATTGGCACAACTTTAAAAATGGAGCGGCAAACGGATTGAAGCTCTCGCAGGTAGACAACTCTTGGGATGTCATTAATCTCTCATTTGCCGAACCAACAACGGCTACGAGTGGAGACCTTCTTTACAACCCAACAGCCGATGGTATTTATGCTTCAGAGGCAGAGTTTTTGGCCGATGTAAAAGCTGTACAAGCGAAGGGTAAAAAAGTTATCTTATCGATAGGTGGTGCCAATGGGCAAGTTCGACTTGAAACGACAACCGCTCGTGATAAGTTTGTACAAACCGTTGGAGGAATCATTA
>JAYVSA010000423.1:0-7507 GCA_043775765.1 Breznakibacter sp.
ACCATCCGCACAAAGAATTTAAAACAATACACGTTGCAGGCACCAACGGAAAAGGCTCTGTATCGCATACATTGGCCTCTATTATGCAAAAGCAAGGGTACAAAGTGGGTCTTTATACATCGCCCCATTTAAAGGATTTTAGAGAGCGCATAAGGGTAAATGGCGAAATGGCGAGTAAAGAGTTTGTAGTTGATTTTGTAGAAGAAGTAATGCCATTTATAGAGACTCATAAGCCATCGTTTTTTGAACTAACGGTAGGTATGGCTTTTCAATATTTTGCAAAGAGCATGGTAGACATAGCCGTAATAGAGGTTGGCTTGGGGGGCCGTTTAGATTCTACAAACATCATCACTCCTGTTCTTTCAGTTATAACGAATATTGGACTCGACCACACCGCGCTACTCGGGCATACGTTAGAGCAAATAGCTTCGGAAAAAGGAGGTATTATAAAGGCAAATATTCCTGTTGTAATAGGAAGAAAACAAAAAGAGACAATTCCGGTATTTGAGACTCTTGCAGTTAACAATGAGAGCTTTCTGATATATGCAAGCGAATCTTATGTGGCAGAGCAAGGCATGATTTCGAGAAGTCAGAAACAAATTTTTAACTTTTACCGCCATGGAGAGTTGAAATTCAAAGAGTTAGAGTGCGATTTGATGGGATTGTATCAAAAGGAGAATATAGCAACTGTACTTACAGCTGTTGAGATGCTTAATGATTTGGGTATTATTATAAATAATAATTCAATCTACTCTGGAATTAGTACCGTGGTTGAAACAACCAAGCTTCAAGGTCGCTGGCAAACCATAGGAAATAATCCGCATATAATATGCGATACAGGTCATAATGAGGATGGGATAAAGCAGGTAGTCATGCAACTGAACAATATGGCGTACAAGCAACTTCATTTTGTTATTGGCATGGTAAACGACAAAGATATTACTGCTGTGTTGAAATTGTTGCCGAAAGATGCGACCTACTACTTCACTAAAGCCAACATTCCGCGCAGTTTGGATGAGAAATTACTCCAGCAGGAGGCCCGTAAATTCTGTTTAGCTGGCGAAACCTACCCAACGATAGAGCTGGCGATAAAAAATGCAAAAAAAAATGCGGAGGTTAACGATTTGATTTTCATAGGAGGTAGCACTTTTGTGGTAGCAGAGGCGTTGTAATTTTTCAAAAATAATTTGGAGTTTAGAAAAAAACGCCTACTTTTGTATCGCAATTGAAAAACGGGGGATTAGCTCAGCTGGTTCAGAGCACCTGCCTTACAAGCAGGGGGTCAATGGTTCGAACCCATTATCCCCCACACGTTAAAGATTGAGAGTAAATAAATTTGGGGGATTAGCTCAGCTGGTTCAGAGCACCTGCCTTACAAGCAGGGGGTCAATGGTTCGAACCCATTATCCCCCACCAATTACAAAGAGAGACTATCTAAATTTAGATAGTCTCTCTTTTTTTGTCTATGGCATCTCCTTCTTGCCAAGTAACGATTTTTTGGTGACTACTTTGCTTCACCTCCTTTTGCTCTTGATCTCAAATAGTTTTCTGGATTCATTGCTTTTAGGCGGTCTAATTTGTAACTTCGCGGGGTTAAATTTTACTATGACTTATTTTAATACAAGTCCACTCAAAATAGTGGCAACCATTCAATTTGCGCCTGTTATGGGTAACGTTGAGGCGTCGATGAAGGTGTTAGAGCCACTTTTAGATTTGGCTTTTACTGCCGATTTGGTAGTGTTGCCTGAATTAGCTTCGACGGGTTACTGTTTTGCAAATTTGGCCGAGGCACAAGGGTGTGCTGAGGAGGTTTTGTATAGTAAATTTGTGAAGTTTTTGGAACAAAAAGCTAGACAACACAACTATTTGGTAGTAGCTGGAATGAATGAGATGGAGGACGGATTGTTGTACAATAGTTCGGTGCTAGTGGGTAAAAATGGCTTAATTGGTAAGTATCGAAAATTGCATTTGTTTGACAATGAAGTAAATATATTTGAAAAGGGTAATGTTGGGTTGCCCGTTTTTGAAACAGAGATTGGTAAAATAGGGTTGCTTGTTTGTTACGACTGGATGTTCTCTGAGCCGTGGCGTGTTTTGGCACTTAAGGGTGCCGAAGTGGTGTGTCATTCGGCCAATTTGGTGCTTCCATTTTGCCAAACATTTTTGCCAACTTATGCTTATATCAATGGTTTTTCTATTATTTCGAGTAATAGGGTGGGCGAAGAGCGCGGAGTGAACTTTATGGGGGAGTCGATGGTTGTTGATAATAAGGGCAGTGTGCTGGTGAAGGCGGGAAATGAGGTGGAGATTCTGTGGACGGAGCTGGATTTGACGGCATCGGCTAATAAGAGTGTTTTTAAACAAAACGACCTGCTTAAAGATAGACGCATTGATGTTTATGGCAATTTTAATTTGTAGCTGATGGACGTTGCTGAACAAAAAAAAGAGCTTCGGAAGATGATTTCTGGTTGGAATAAACAGTTTCCTAACGAGCTCAAACGCCAACAGGAACAGGCAGTTTTTGCTATTTTGGAGCGATTGCCCGAATTTGTGAGAGCTAAGCGCATAGGTTTTTATTGGTCTATGAAAGATGAGTTCAAGACCCACGATTTTATAACCAAGTGGTGTGGCATAAAAGAGTTTTACTTGCCAAAAGTGGAGAATAGCGATTTGAAATTCTGTAAGTTCGATGATGAATCTTCAATGGTTGAAAATTCTGAGTTTTCAATTCTTGAACCTATTGGAGCCGCTATTGAAACAAAGAGTCTTGATTTACTCATTGTTCCAGGTGTAGGTTTTACCATACGTGGAAATAGATTGGGTAGGGGAGGCGGTTTTTACGATCGTGTTCTGCGCATGAAGGGTGCTTATTCGGTTGCTTTATGTTATGATTTTCAGGTGATTACTGAATTGCCACACGAAGAACACGACGAGCGGGTTGATTTGGTTTTATATAAAGGCTAACATGAAAAATGGTGGTGATATGGGTGTAAATGAGATGGTGCTTTTGCTCTTTATTGGTTTGCTTGGAGGCATTGTTTCAGGTGCTTTGGGTGTGGGTGGTGGTATAATTGTGGTGCCAGCACTTATATACTTTTTGGGCTTTTCGCAACATTTGGCGCAAGGAACAAGCATTGCCGTTTTGTTGCCTCCTACGGGTATTGCTGCCGCCATGACCTATTACAATAAAGGGTTTATGGATTTGAAAGTGGCTGGAATATTGATTGTTATGTTTGTTTTAGGCTCCTATTTGGGTTCGCTAATCTCTTTTGAGATTCCAGCCAAAATATTGAAACGCATCTTTGGAGCCTTTATGTTGTTTGTTGCAATAAGAATGATTTTTTCTAAATAGATATACATGTTAAAAGAGCGAATTAAAGCGTTGGGAACTGCTAATTATAATGAGATAATCTCTATTAGACGCCATATTCATCAGCATCCAGAACTCAGTTTTGAAGAGTACAACACCTCCGATTTTGTGGCGCAAAAGCTTACCGAATATGGTGTTTCGTTCAAACGTGGGTTTGTGAAAACGGGTATTGTTGGAAAGATAGAGGGTAAGAATCCTGCCAAACGTGTTATTGCTCTTCGTGCCGATATGGATGCTTTGCCTATTGAAGAGGCTTTGGATTGTGTATATAAATCTCAAAAGCAAGGTGTTATGCACGCTTGCGGGCACGACGCGCACACGGCCTCACTCTTGGGTACGGTAAAAATATTGACTCAGTTAAAAGAGGAGTTTGAAGGAACTATTGTACTTATTTTTCAGCCGGGAGAGGAGTCGTTCCCTGGAGGAGCCAAGTTGTTGATGGAGGAGGGAGCTCTTGATGATCCTAAACCAGAAATCATTCTTGGTCAGCATGTTTTGCCCGATATGGCCACTGGAACCGTTGGGTTCAAAGAGGGTATCTACATGGCCAGTGGCGATGAGGTGCACATGGTTATTACAGGCACTGGTGGTCATGCCGCCATGCCGCACACGCTTACCGATACCGTATTGGCTACATCGCACATTATTGTGGCTCTACAACAAATTGTGAGTCGTTTTGTACCTGCCGATATTCCTACCGTTCTATCGTTTGGAAAGGTAATTGCTAATGGTGCTACCAACATTATTCCCGAAAAAGTGGTGGTTGCAGGCACACTTAGAACGATGAATGAAGAGTGGCGTGCTAAAATTAAGGTTAAGATAAAAGAGATAGCTACTGCCACCGCCGAAATGATGGGCGCTAAGGTTGAAATAGATATAAAAGACGGCTATCCAATGGTCTACAACAACGAAGAGGTTACCAAGAGATGTTCTCTGTTGGCTGAGGAGTTTTTGGGCGAATCGAAAGTGGAGGCCATGACCATCCGCATGACAGCCGAAGATTTTGGGTACTACACTCAGAAATATCCTTGTAGCTTCTACCGTTTTGGCGTGAAGCAAGATGGAAATATTGCTACTGGTGGACTTCACACTCCTCAGTTCAACCTCAATGAACGTTCATTAGAAACCTCATCGGGATTAATGGCGTGGCTGGCGGTAAATTTGCTTAATGGATAAGCTAGGCAAATAAATAACCTGATTCAATCCCACTTCAAAGTGGGTTGAAAATACGAATATCAAATAGAAGTGAAAAGAGATAAAAATGGCTCGTTTTTACTTCTGCTAATTAGGTTCCCCTCCTTTGGAGGGGCAGGGAAGGTTCAAGTAGTTTGATTCCTTTGGAGGGTGTAAGGCTGAGGTAAGACAGAGTAAATCTCAAAAATTAAAGAACTTCAACTTGTTATTAACACCCTCTGTTCAAAACTTCATTATAACTAAAGCCATTATTGTGATGGTTGTTTTTTGTTTTAAAATACTTTTGTAAAAAAAATATTATGGGCAAGTTAGTACGTAATTTTTCGTGGAAGAAGAGAGCCAAATCCTTCACCTTTGCCTTTGCTGGCATCAAACTGCTACTCAAAGAAGAGCATAATGCGCTTCTTCACTTGGGAGCTGCTATTGGTGCTATTATCTTGGGTTTTGTATTAAAGATATCGAGTTTTGAGTGGTTGGTAGTGGTTATGGCCATAGGCGCAGTTTTCTCGGCCGAGCTTTTTAATACGGCTATTGAGCATTTGTGCAACTATATATCGCCTACCAACAACATTGTTATCAAAAAAACCAAAGATTTGGCGGCGGGTGGTGTTCTTATGGTTGCAATTGCGGCCTTAATAGCTGGACTCATTATTTTCGTCCCTAAAATAATTTCATTCTTAGCTTAAAATAATCACATCCACAATGGCCGATTTTAAAGGATATAAACCCAAAGAGAAACCGTTTGATATTACCACTTTAGGCAAAATTCCACCACAATCCATCGAAACAGAAGAGATTGTGCTTGGCGCGTTGTTGCTCGAAAAGGATGCCTTTATGGTTGCTTCAGAACACCTTAAGCCAGAGTGCTTTTACGTGGAAGCCAACAAAAAAATCTTTACCGCACTTATTAACCTTCACGCCATAGACGCCCCGGTCGATATGATGTCGGTGTGTAACGAACTCTCGCGCCTTAAAATGCTCGAAGATGTTGGCGGATACGTCTATATCTCACAGCTCACCACCAAAGTTGCCTCGGCCGCTCACATTGAGTTTCACGCCCGCATTATTTGGCAAAAATACATACAACGCGAAATTATCCGCATCTCGTCTACCATTCAAACCAAGTCGTTTGATGAGAGTAGCGATGTCAACGACCTTCTTCAAGAGGCCGAAAGCTCCTTCTTTTTACTCTCGCAGGGCACCATCAAAAACGAGGTTACCCAAATTGCGCCTGTCATCAAGGAGGCTATTGAGTTACTTCAAAAGAACATGCTTCGTGCCGATGGCCTTACAGGTGTGGCTTCTGGCTACTCTGCTCTCGACCGTGTAACGTCGGGTTGGCAAAATTCAGACCTTATCATCATTGCTGCTCGTCCGGCTATGGGTAAAACGGCCTTTATCCTCTCCATGACCCGCAATATGGCCATTACCCACAAGAGTGGCGTAGCAATATTCTCTCTGGAGATGGCTAATATTCAGCTTGTCAATCGTTTAATTGTTGCCGAAACGGAAATTGATGCCGACAAAATTAAGCGCGGAAAATTATCGGCTCAAGAGTGGGTGCAGCTCGAACAAAAAGTTCAAAACCTTATCGAAGCGCCCATTTATATCGACGATACAGCGGGTCTCTCCATTCTCGAACTACGAACAAAATGTCGCCGCTTGGTCAATTCGCACAAGAATAATCCCGAGAAGCAAGTGCGCATGATTCTTATTGATTACTTGCAACTTATGACCGCCAGTGGCATGAATCCAGGCAGTCGCGAACAAGAGGTAGCCATGATTTCGCGCTCGCTCAAAGGACTTGCCAAAGAGCTCAACGTACCCATTATTGCCCTGTCGCAGCTGAATCGTGGTGTAGAAGGCCGTACCGGAAAAGACAAACGCCCTCAGTTGAGCGATCTCCGTGAATCGGGTGCCATAGAGCAAGATGCCGATATGGTTATGTTCATTCACCGCCCCGAGTACTATCAAATCCTTCAAGATGAGGAGGGTAACTCGCTTCAAGGCATTGCCGAAATCATCATTGCCAAGCATCGTAACGGCGCCACCGCCGATGTTCGTCTTCGTTTCCGTAGCGAATTAGCCCGTTTCGAAGATCTCGAATTGGCCGAATTTAGCAGCATAGGATCGGCCAGCAACATGACCTTCTCGTCCAAAATGAACACCAGTTTCTCAGGCACTGGAAACAACGACATTCCCTTACCATCCGCCTTCCGCAGCACTGGGCTCGAACCCTTTCCCGAAGGCAACGGTGGAAACGTACCATTCTAAAAGTTCATTATTTGTTGGGCGTGTCATCAGGTGCATTCTCTGTTAGAGTTGGTCTTTAATCAAATTTTAGAGTCGTTCGCTACATCGCACCCGCTGTCGGGTCGCCGCTTCAACTCCTCTCGCATTGGTTCCGACAAGCTCCACCAAAGCGCTGTGGGGTTTCTCGCTTTGCCCCTCACGCTATCCACTTAAAACTTTTAATCCACTAATTCAAGACAACAAATCAATGGAGAAAAAATATTATTTTAGGATTCGGAATAATTCACTCACCTTAATAATATCGTATGAAATCGTCGCTACAAAACATTATGATGGTATTTACAGTGGCTCTTTGTAGTTGCCACAGTGGTAATAAAACCGCCAATCAGTCAGCAACCAGCAGTCGCTATCAGCCAAAACCTTACGTTGAATTAACACATCCCGAATGGAGTAAGAGTGCCACCATTTATGAGGTTAACGTGCGTCAATTTACGCCAGAGGGGACTTTTAAAGCCTTTGAAGCACATTTGCCTCGACTCAAAAAAATGGGTATCGATATTATTTGGCTCATGCCTATCCATCCAGTTGGAGAAAAACACCGAAAGGGGAAAATGGGCAGCTATTACTCGGTAAAAGATTACTATGCCGTAAATCCAGAATTTGGCTCAATAGACGATTTTAAAGCCTTGG
>JAYVSA010000424.1:0-3269 GCA_043775765.1 Breznakibacter sp.
GTTCCATAATTTTATAGGAAATAATGGAAGCGGCTTTGGTAATGGTAATTTTGTAATCTGTTTTTGAACCATCTTCAGCTCTAACAGTATAGGTTACTGGATTAGAGAAATCATTTTTTGAGTAGTTTGAACTTTGTAGCGTATTGCCAATTGAAACGGTTGCATTTGGTGATACTTCAAATACAGCGGTTAGGGCCGTAACATCATCTGAAGCCATTGCTTTAGCAAAAAAGCTTTTATCACCTTGTTTAAAATCGAGTGTTAACTCACTAACCTTAAAGGTTTTTAATTCCGAAAGATTGCTTTTTATATCTTCCACTTTTTTACATGATCCCATTATAGACAGAATCATAAATCCCCAAAACAAACGCATCGGCGTAATTTTTAAAAATTGAACATTGAGTATAAGCAAGCTGGACGAACCAGCTTGCTTATTTTTAATTGGATCAAGAGTTAGTATCTTGGGCCATCAGTAACGGTAAATTCATCGAGACTGATTATAATATCATGCGTGTCGTTTTTACATGCAATCACTTCTATTCGGTCTAAAGGAACATCTTTATTTAATTTTTTAAGCGATTTATAGTGCTTGCCCAAATCGGTAGCGTCATCGCTCCAGTTTTCGAGTTCTTCATCGAAAAGAGCCACTTGCCCAGGCGTCCAGGTTCCATTTGAATTAGGGAAGAATTTTTTAACCAATTGCAAGCCACCCTCATATTGTACAAAACGAAGTACAATGTATTGTTGCCCTTTGTCGGTACCAGTATTCATTTGGAATGACAAGTTTGGATGTGGAATAGGCTTAAAATCAACCATTGAGGTGTTGATATTCAATGATGAACCCCAATAAGCGCCCCAACTACCAGAAGCAATAGATCCATCGTCGACAAACGTAAAGAAGTTATTGCCGTTAAATGGAGCAATAAGATCGGCGCCAGTATGACGGAAATCTACCGAACCAACTACAGCCGTGCCATTTAAAAGATCGGGAGTTAATAAAGCATCTTCAAAATTCATCAAATCAATGTGAGGAGGATAAGCCGATGAGCCTATTTGATCGCCAGGAACCAGCGCATTATCATAAGCCCCTTCGGTGATTTTCATGTAAGCAATATCAACATCTTGGTGAACACCCGCATTACCCGCTTTGAATGTTAAGCACGGTTTGAATGCCGATGCGCGAAAAGCACCACCCTCCCATCCTTTATCAAGAGGCTGAGAAATTAGTTTCCATTCACCATCGGTAGCAAAACTGTAGTTAAAATGTCTCCAGTTTCCTTGTTGATCTTCCAATTGGAAGTAGCCATCGCTACCCTTTGGCGTGCGAACATAAAATGTAAGGTAAGGAGATACAAATTGAGAAACATCGACGTTATCTTTTAGGCGTATTTCACCCGAAGACTTATCCCAACTGTAACCTGGAGCACGAAGTTGAAGGTATTTATCAGTGTTTCCTGGAGGCGTGTTTGCCCCAGCCGATTGAATAGTTGCAGTTCCTTCACCAACATACGGATTCACGCCATCTTCGAAATCTAAAATCACGATTTCTCGGTAGTCGATAGACGGAAAATTAACATTTACATTTGCAACAGCAGGAATAGAGTTAGATGAAAGCGCTTTGAATGTAACATTAACCAGTTGTCCAACAATTAGTTTCAGTGCTGCCGAACTTACCTGAATGGATGTAGGAGAAACACGTTTAACAATTGGAGCCTCTACACCATTAACATAAACATTTGTAATTACGTCCACGTTAGTACCTATGATGGTAAAATTTAGTCCGATAGGAATATCTTTTACTTGCGATACCGCAACATTAGGATAAGAAGGATTTATTTCATCCGTACTTACGCCAAATCGGTCAAAAACATTGGTTACCACAATTGGTGCTTTTTCAAAAACTCTAGGTAGAATAATTTCTAACGATGTAGCCGAGTAGCTTTTTACTTCACAAGCTACACCTTTAATTGTTACTTTAGGCGCCGTATTAACATCTGATTTAGGACCCGTAAAATTTGTTCCTGTAACAGTAATGGTAGACCCAACAGATACATCTCCTTTTTGAGAAAGAGAAGTAATTTGAGGTACCGGATAATTTCCGTCGTAATTCTCCGACCATTGTTTATCTTCGCAACTAGTAGCAAAAACCAATAATCCCATCAACATGGAGAAAAGACTATATTTCAATATGTTTTTCATTTTCATCAGTTTTATTAATAACCTATATTTTGTGTTAAACCCCACGAGTTAACTTCTACAAGAGGAATTGGCATTAGAGGAACTTTAACTGCTCCTGCACCGTCAATACAGTGACTTAGGCAATTTCCTCTTAAGTCAATATCTTTGTAGCGCAATAATGTTCCATCCATATTCTTAAATGTAGCTTTTTTAACATCGAGCATATCAAGATATTTGCCAGTACGCACTAAATCCCAATAACGGAGAGATTCATTGGATAACTCTTTTCTCTTCTCTGCCAACAATGTTGTAATTGCGTCATCTTTGCTTAAGCCAGCTATCCCCACACGAGGAATATTGTTGCTCCAGCCAGTAGATTCGTATGAAAGTGTGCCTATTTTCCAACCACATGGGTAGGTACTTGTTCTTGCACGAGAGTTTACCATTTCAATATTATCTTCCGCTTCTCCCAGTTTCCCAAGTTGAATAGCAGCTTCCGCATGATTGAAAAGAATTTCTGCATAGCGCATCAAGCGAATGTTAGCACCACTCGATTTTGCCAGCGCTGCCTGTTCTGCTAAAGCCGTTTTGCGGTTGTAGTAAGGAGTCATGCTACCTTTTGCTTCGAGGAATTTATGTTTTTTACCTTGGTAAACACCATCATTCACTCCAGAGCCATAAAGGGAACAGAAAAGACGTGGATCTTGTGAACCGTAAGCATCAAAGAGGTTTTGAGTAGGTTGTTGAAATCCCCATCCCCATTCACCCCTGTTGTTGGTAAACACGCTGTTGATGGTACCAGTAGAAGTAGGTTGATTTTCTGAACTACCTTCAATAAATTGAAGTTCAAAGATAGACTCACTACCGTTTTCGCCAATTGGTTCAAAAATTTGTGCGTAGTTGTTCATCAAAGAGTATTGACCAGAAGCCATTATTTCTGATGTTAAATCATACACCAACTGATATGTTGCCAAGGTGTTCTCTTTATCCATACCAATTTGATATAAATAAGTTCGTGCCAAATAGCCTTGTGCAGCACCTTTAGTAGCTCTTCCCATATCGGCAGCAGCATATTCCGATTTGAGCGGAAG